>CAZLND010000006.1:0-11192 GCA_964560635.1 uncultured bacterium
AAAGTCACGGACCCACCCCCACTAGTGGCGGTCGAAACCTGGTTCCAGGTGCTCCCCCCGTCCTGGGAGGTCAGGATCCCCACCCCGTAGTAGCAATCCCCTGACATGTTGGCTTCCCCGGTTCCTATATAGAGGTAAGGCGGGGTATGGCTTCCATCCACGGCAATGGCCCCTACGGCCAGGCTCTTGGTCTGGTCGCTCAAAGAGGTAAAGCTGGGGGAACCAGCGAGGGCGTTCGTGCTCTTCCAAACCCCGCCATAAGCCGCGCCCAGGTACAAGGTATTGCCGGTTGCGTCATGGGTAAGGTCTAGCGCCAAACTGGTCACCCTTCCGGAGATCTTCCCCAAGCTGCCCGGTCCTGTTTCCACCTGTGGAGCGGGCCCCAGTACCGACCAGTCGCAGGAAGGTCCAGGGGGCGGCGCAAAAAGATCTTTGGGGGCTGACAAGCCGGATGCAATTCCGGGCCGGGCGAGAGGAAGCCGGCTAGCGCGGACCTTGGCTTCCAAGCGGTGCGCAGCGGGAGAGCGTCCATCCAGGGTCCGACGGCCCTTCATGAACCACTTGTGCCACTCAACCGGACTGACATCTTTTTCTTTACCCTCACCCTGGGCCTGTCGAAGGGCTTCGCACCCATCCCTTTTCCCATGTGACCCCTCGCCTTTTAAGGACATCCAATAAGCGGTGGAACTCGCCAGGATCACGAAGGCCGCGAGAAAGAATAGGGGGAGTTTTATTTGGGGAGTTTTCAAAAGAGAGTCCAGGAATTGGATTGCCTGCGGTCGGATCCACGAACAGGAAATCCAACTATATCACACCCGCCCTTCAAAAAAGACCAGGTCACTTCCTGCGTTTTTTGCCGCGTTTCACGCTTTTCTTTTTCGGGGGGACCTTGGCTTTTGGCTTGCGGGGAGATTTGGAGACCGAATCCAGCCAAGACTGGGCCACGTCCTCGATGGGGGTGGATTTGGCCCATCGGTAACCCGCTTCCAGTTCCTGCTCGGAAAGGCGCGCCTTGAATTCCATGGTCAGGGACACCATGCGGTCCTTGGTCTGGCGACGGCAAGTGGGGTGGGAAAGGGCCACCATCAACAGGCTGATGGCGCGGTGCTCGTCCCCCTGGGCCTTTAGTAGCTGGGCCACCCCCACCACAGCGTCCACCAGATGGGGGATGTCCTTGATGGGAAGGGTTCGCTCGATGGCTTGCTGAAGATGAGCCTGGGCTTGGGTCAATTGGTTTTGGGTACAAGCGATCTCGCCCAGATGGATGTGGCTGGCCGCCTGGCCGCCCATGTCGTGGAGCTGTTCGAAGAAACTCAGGGCCTTCTGGAAATCGATCTTGGCCTCCCCCCAGTTGCCTCGGACCAGTTCCACCGCCCCTAAGTGGAAATAATGCCAGGCAACGTTCTGCCGGTTCACGCCTTCCTTCATCACCAACGAGTAAGCTTTGATATAGAGTTTCTCCGCTTCCCCGTCCTCGCCCATGGCCAGCCGCACGTTGGCCATCAGGTCCAGGATCCAGGATTCCCCCCGCATGTCCCCCACTTGTCGGTAAAGGGTCAAGGCTTCCTCGAAAAGCTTCAAAGCATCCTCGTAATCCCCGATGGCCCAACCCACATTCCCCAATAAGCCCAGTGTCCAAGCCACGTTGCGCACCATGCCCAGGTCCTGGGAGATGGCCATGGTCTCCCGGAACATTTGGCGGGCTCCCGAATAATCCCCCAAGGCCTCGGCGACCCGGCCCAAGTTGTTGAAGGACCAAGCGATGCCCTTGCGGTCCTCCGCGCTGATGTAGGCTTCCAAACCCTTCTGGTAGGACCTCTTGCCCTCATCGAGATGACCGGAGTGGTAAAGCGAATCCCCCATGAGGTTGAAGGAATAAGCCATCTCCCGGTGGTCCCCCACGACCTTGGAAAGCTTCAGGCTTTGACGGACCAGCCCCATGGCCCGCTGATAATGATTCCCCTGGATGGCGATATGGCCCAGGTTGTTCAAGGCCCAGATGGTGCCGGGACGGTCCTTCGCCTCGCGGTAGGCCTTGAGGGCTTTTTCGTAATGACCTTGGGCCGCCTTGTAGTCCCCCACGGTCTCCGTAAGGATGGCCATGGTCGTCCAAGCGTGGCCTGAGTGTTTCATCGCCCCGGCGGAACGGTAAAGCCCCAGGCTTTCCTCGGTCAACTCGCGGGCTTGTTTGGGTCCGTTCAAGAGGTTCTCCATAAAACCCCAGTAGGAAAGGACCTTGGCCAACAGGACCTTGGACTTGGTCGGCATGTGGGAAGGGTCGGGGTACTTCCCTGTGAGTGCTCCCGCGCCCGTCCTGAAGATCTCCCGGGCCTCGTGGAACCAACCCTTCGTGTCGCAAATGGATAGCAACCCATTCAAGTAGTCCGCCATCTCGCCTTCCTGAACTTTTTCGACCGCTTTCTTCCACCCTTCGCGCAGATTGTCCATTTCCAAAACCAATTCTTCCAAGGTCTGGTGTTGGGTGGAATCGTTGAGATGGTCGTTTTTTTTCTTGAGGAACTGGCCGAAGTAAGAGCAGTGGAGGTCGAAGACCCTTTCCTTCTCCACAGCGTCGTCGTAAAGCTTTTCCTTGGCGTAGAACTTCAGGAGCTCGTGGATCTCGAAACGGTTGTCCGGCCGGCGGCGCAGTAGGGACTTGTTCACCAGGTAGGAAAGCAGGTCCTCGTCGGCGCCGGCCACCTTGCGGGCGGCCTGGGGGGTAAAGCCCCCTTTGAAGGCGGCGATGGCCCGCAGCGCCTTCTTCTGCGGCTCGCTCAAGAGGATCCAGGAATATTCGAACACCGCACGTAACGAGCGGTGCCGGGCGGGCAAGTGAGGCATGGTGGTAGCCAAAAAATCCCGGCTGCTTTCGATCTTCTCAGCGATCTCGGCCATGGAAAGTGTCGAGAGCCAGGTCGCGGAAAGTTCCAGGCCCAGGGGCATTCCTTCCAAAAGCCGGCAGACCTTCAGGAGCGGTTCCCGGTCCTCGGTCGCCAAGGTGAAATTGGGTTTGATGCGGTGGGCGTTCCGCAGGAAAAGTTGGACAGCGCTGGAGGCTTCCAATTCGTTCCCCACGGCCATGGACGGGTACCGGAGCCCTCCCACTTCGAATATCTTTTCGGCCCCGATGCGCAAGCCCTCGCGGGAAGTGATGAGGATCTTCAAATAAAGGGTGGCGTCGATGATCTCCTTTATCAGCCGGGAGCCCTCGATGATGTGCTCGAAATTGTCCATCACGAGCAACATCTGCTTTTCCTTCAGGTGTTTGAGGAGCTGCATCTTGGGTTCTTCGGCGCCATAGAAAAAATATTTGATGGCGTTGGCGATGGCCCCCACGATGAGCTCTTCTTGCAAAAGAGGCGCCAAGGGCACTATGAAGACCCCATCCTTGAAATGTTCGATATTCTCGGCGGCGGATTGCAGGGCTAGCCGGGTTTTTCCAAAACCCCCGGGGCCCACCAAGGTGACCAGCCGGGTGGGGCTGCCCACGAGATGCTGGGAAATTTCATTGATCTCTTCTTCCCTCCCGTAAAAGGGCGAGCTTTGGGGCCGGAAATTCTGGGGGTAATAACCCAGCGAGCGGGGAGGCTGATGGTTCTCCGCGGTAAGCCCGGGATATTGGAGGGCATAGATGTTCTGGGGGTCGCTCAGGTCCTTGAGGAAATGGTTCCCCAGGTCGAGGATGCGGGCGCCCGGCGGCAAGGGAATGAAATGCACGGCGGGAGTGGAAAGCAGGACCTGGCCGCCGTGGGCGGCTTCCAAAAGCTTGAGGGCGTGGGTGACGTCCGGGCCCACGTAGTTCTGCCCCGTGGGTTCGCCTTCGCCCACATGGAGCACCATGCGGAGCTTCCCTTTCTCGAACCGGCTCCAGAGATGCTCTTGGAAATCCAGTTGGAGCACGACGGCGGCCTTGGCCGGGTCCCCCTCTTGGAAGGCCCCCAGGACACCGTGAGGGGTGCGTTTCATCCAATGGACGCCGTGACGGTGGAGGATCTCCTCGATGAGGAACAGCTGACTGGAGAGGATATGGTCCGCTTCCGAGTTGCCAAGCTCGTTCAGGACGGCCGGATGATCGATTTCAGTGAAGAGAAAAACCATCCGTCTTTTCTCCTTTCCAGGAGTGCGAAGGGACTTGAGAGGATATTATAAACAAGGTCCGGGTAAAACGCCTTAATTACGGTTCTCGTTCATGAGGGCTTCTGTTAATATTTTCAAACCAACGAGCACGGCAAGGACGTTTCATGCCTAACCGAAAGACCATCCTTCTCCTGATGACGGCGGCCTTTTGCCTCCGGCTCATGTTCGGCTTATTCCGCTCCCAGATATGGGAGATCGATCAAAAGCAGACCTACTTGATCGGCTTGAAGTGTTACACCACCGGCACCTGGCCCTATTTCGGTCCGGACGTGAACGGCGCGGAGAATTCCTTCCGAAGCCAGATACCCGGGGCCATGGAAGGGCTTCTCATCGCTCTCCCGCTTTATGTCCTTCCCATTCCCGAGGCGCCCTTCATCCTTTTGAACCTTCTTTCGGTCCTGGGTATCACCCTTTTGACATGGTATATCGTCAAAAGGGTCCCCGGCGTTTCCTTTCCCTGGCTTTTCGCCTGGATCTGCATCGTGCCCTGGAGCATCCACGAGTCCACGACCATCATCAATCCCGCTTTCGCATTTCTCCCCTCCATTCTCTTTTTCATCGGCTTCATGGAATCCATGCCTATCTTCACCTTGAACCTCATCACGCCCCGCCTGGCTAACATGGCCATGGGTTTCTCCCTCTTTTGGATCATGCAGTTCCACTTCTCTTATATTTACCTGGTCCCCCTCGCCCTTCTTTCGCTGGCGGTGCAGGTCCTCAAATCCCGCCGCTGGACTTCGGTGCCCTTTTTCCTTTTGGGTTCCTTGCCCATGCTGGCCCTCATCGCGCCCACTTATCTTCAGTTCGGCATGGCCCGGGGGAACGTGGCTTCGGGTTTCGCTGTCCCTTTCAATTGGAGCAACGTTGGTGAATTTTGGACCATCCTGGCCCGCTTCTTTTCCTTGGTCAGCTTCGAGGTTCCCCGTTTCATCGGCGTGAGCGTCCAATCTAGGACGGATTTTCTGGTGAAAGAACATCCTCTGCTGGCCGTTCCCGGTTTCTTGCTTTGGGGACTGGGGCTGCTCCAACCCTTCGTCCTAGTGGCCGTTTGGTTCAAGGAATTGCGCCGCATGTCCCAAAAACTTTTCTGGACCGGCTACGCGCTGATCACCATCCTGGTCATGGTCGGCGACCAAGCCCGGTGGCTCCAATGGCTGGGGGTCTCCGCGGGCGTGGCGGTCCTCAGCTACCTGATCGGCCTTTATATCAACTGGCTGAAACCCAAAAGACTGGGCCCCCAATGGCCGGAGTTGAACCTGTTGCTGGTCGCGGTCCTGGGCATGGTCTTCGCCAGTTTCTGGTTCACGGTGAAAATGCCACTCTCCCACATTTACTTCGTTTTCTTCCCGCTCTTGATGACCTACTCTTGTTACTGTTGGATGGCCTTCAAGGGGGAAAAGTTCTGGAGGACCGCCACCAAGGTCGTCTTGGTCCTGGGGATCCTGTTCCAGCTGGGATACGCGGTGTCGGTGATGCCGCAGGATTCTATCTATCCCCAGCGCGACAAGATGGTCCAAGCCATCCAGCAGAAGAATTATCATTTGTTCGCCGAGCGCCGCCCCGAGAGTCTTTACTAAGACCGATTTGAAATTATCGAATTTTCCGGGAGCCAACTTGTCCCAGCATAAAAAATACCTTCTGCTTTTCATCGGCCTCGTCCTATTCCGGACGGCCTTCGGCCTCTCCCAACCCTTTTTCTCGCCCGACGAATTACAGACCTACCTCATCGGCCTCAAGTGGTATTGCCACGGGGGATGGCCCTATTTCGGGCCCGATCTCGTCGTGACCGAGACAGGCTATTACTCCCAGATCGCCGGGCCCTTGGAAGCCTGGATGGTGGGCTATCCCCTGGTCATCTGGCCCTTTCCCGAGTCTCCCACCTTGTTCCTCAACCTTTTTTCCACGGCAGCCATCGGCCTTCTGGCCTGGTACCTTTCCAAACGCCTCCCCGAGATTCCCTTTCTTTTTCTCTTCGCCTGGATAGCGCTTTTACCTTGGAACCTTCACGAATCCACTAACCCCATCAATCCTTCTTATCTATTGCTAGGAAGCGTTCTTTTCTTCATCGGCTTCCTGGAAGCTGTTCCTTCTTTTTCCAAGGACTATGTTCCTCCCGCGGTGGCTTTTGCCATGATGGGGTTCGGCCTTGTCTGGGACATGCAATTCCACAGTGCCTGGGTGCTCCTTCCACCCTTTGTCCTGCTGGCCTTCAGCCTGCGCCTCAGGGACAAGCAATTCCATTTCATGCATGACTTCGTGGCTTTCCTGATGGGCGCAGCGCCCTTGGTGGCGCTCTTGGTGCCGACCTATCTCAAATACGGGCTCAACCAGGGAACAGGCGGGTTCCATTTGGCCGGGGCCTTCAACCTGAATAACTTCCTGGCCTTTTTCACTATCCTAGGCCGCTTTCTTTCCCTTCCTTGTTTTGAAACCCTTCGGTTCATCAACATCGGCTCAAAATGGTGGGAATTCCTGCTCCAACAATATTGGATACTCCTGCCGGGAATTTTCATGATGGTAATGGGAGTGCTCCAACCGATCTCGCTTTTGGTCCTGGGGTGGTTCAAGGACGCGAAGCACCCGGAAGGGCGGACCCTTTCCAAGATCGTCCTCTTCGCCTTTTTGGTGGTTTGGGCGGGCTTTTGTTTCACTTCCAAGGAACCCCTGGCCCACATTTACTATATTTTGCTGCCTCTCCTGGTCGTCTACTCTCTCTATATATGGAGCCGGTGGGCGAACCATCGCGTAGTACGGCTTTTGGGTTGGGCCTGCCTAGCGGCCAGTCTTTGGTTCCAAACGGGTTATGCGCTTCACATGGCGAAAACCCAATCCCTTTACACCAACCGGCCCCTGGTCCAAAAGGCCATCCAGGAAAAGAACGAGACTGTCCTGGGGGAGCGCCGCCCAGGAGCCCTTTATTGATTCAATTTTTAATTTTGAATGCTGAATTTTGAATTAAAGAAAACTTTGAACAAAAAGTTCAAAGTTCACCAGAATTAAGAATTAATAATCAAAAATTAAGAATTTATTGGGGGTTATGTGTCTAAGTGGTGGAAATTCCTTCCCGCACTCATCGCCCTTTTCCTTTTGCGGCTAGCTTTCGGTCTTTTCATTCGACCGGTCCAACCCATGGAGGACGAGGTACAGACCTACCTGCTCGGCCTCAAATATTTCACCACGGGGGACTGGCCTTTCTACGGCAACGACGTCCTCACCCCCCCGCCCGGGCCCTCCATGCTCCTCAGCCAAGACCCGGGAGCCTTACAAGCCCTGCTCGTGGGCATTCCCTTGAAGATCTGGCCCGACCCCCTTTCACCTCTGTTGGCCGTTAACCTCCTCTCTTTCGCGGCCTTTTCGTTCCTGGCCCTCTACATCTTGAAACGGCTTCCCAACTTTTCCCCCTGGTTCGTTTTCCCCTGGGTCCTGACCCTTCCCTGGACCCTGCATTACTCCACGGGGATACTCAACCTTTCCTACACCGTGACGGCTTCCTGCTTTTTCTTCGTGGCTTTCATGGAATCCCTCCCGCCCTTGAGCCTGGGTTGGATCACTCCTTTACGGGCCAACCTTTTGATGGGCTTTTCTCTGGGAGCTTGGGTTCAACTGCACCGGACTTGGGTTTTGTCCGTTCCCTTCCTTCTTTTATCCTTTTATTTTCAGTGGAAGGCGTCGCGCAAACCGACGACCCTCCTTCATTTTGTCTTGGGCGCTCTCCCCATGATCCTGTTGATCGTCCCCACCTTCTTCAGGCCTGACTACCATTACTTCAGGGACATCCATGGCATGTCCGCCAGTTTCGAACTACGCAACTTGGGACGCTTCTTCACCATCCTTATCCAGTATCTTGCCCTCGTTTCTTTCGAGATGCTCCGCTTCATCGGCATCAGCACCCAAGCGCGCACGGCCTATTTGGCCAGCCATTGGACCCTTTGGACTGGGTTCCTGCTTTGGTACTTCAGTTACCTCCAGGCCGTCATCCTTTTGGGTTTTGGATTCGACCCCAAGAACCCGGCTAAAAGCTGGGATTGGGTGCGGCTCATGGCGGGCCTGACCTTTCTTTTGATCTTTGGACTGCTGATGTTCTCGGCCAAAAATCCCGACCTCAATACCTTTTACGAAACCCTGCCGATCATGATGGTTTATTCCTTTTGCGTCATGAGCCGTTTCTGGAGTTGGGCCCCGGCCCGGAAATTTTTGTGGGTATTGCTCTTTTCGTCCCTGGCCTTCCAAACGGGATATCTTTTTGAGAAGACGCCCCAAAAAGAGTCCTTTTATTCGACCTATAAGGACCCCATCGCCAAGGCTATCCAAGAGAAGAATTTCCACCTGCTTGGCGAGCGAAGGCCTGGAACTTTTTATTAATATGTCATCCTGAGTGAAACGAAGGATCTCTGTTTATTGAAAACATAGATTCTTCGGCGAAACACGCCTCAGAATGACAACTTAAGTTTTCGGAAGTTTAAATTAACGTTTGGAGTCTCAAATGTTCAAAAAAGTCCTCTTCTTCCTTCTTTTCACGAACATCGCGTTCGGCGCTGACATCAACTTTTTGATCATGCCCGACGAGGTAGTCGGTCCTATCAGCCCTTATGTCTACGGCTTGAACGCCCAAGACCCCGCCGATACGGGTGCCACCGTGCGGCGCCTGGGCGGGAACCGAATGACAGGCTACAACTGGGTCAATAACGCCTCCAACGCGGGGAATGATTGGAAACATTCCAGCGACGATTGGCTTTGCAACGGGCTGTTCCATTACCCCGATAGCGACCAGCCGGGAGCGCTGATAAAGCATTTCGTGGAGGAAGACCAGAAGGCCGGCATCGATTCCCTCATCACCGTCCCCATGGCGGGCTTCGTGGCCGCCGACAAGAATGGCGAGGTGACCGAGGCCGAGACCGCTCCCAGCGCGCGATTCCGTGATGTCCTCTTCCATAAGAAAAAACCCTTCATCCTGACCCCCCATCCCAAGGACCGGGTCGTTTTCGAGGACGAGTTCGTGAATTGGGCGGCGAAAACCTTGAAGCCTGCCTCCCAAGGCGGCATCAAGTTCTACGCCTTGGACAACGAGCCGGCCCTTTGGCCCTCCACCCATCCCCGCCTCCATCCTAAAAAGACCGGTTATTGGGAAATGATCAACAAGACCGAAGCCCTGGCCACCAACATCCTGAAGGTGGACCCCTCGGCCGTCATCTTCGGCCCCGCGGCTTATGGCTGGCAGGAATTCCTGACCCTGCAGGATTCGCCGGAAAGCGCGGAGGTCAGTAAGAGCTATCCCACCTTCTTGGATTTCTACCTTTATGAGATGAAGACCTTGGAGACAGCCCACCACAAACCGCTGGTGTCCGTGCTGGACCTGCATTGGTACCCCGAGGCCAAAGGAGCGGGGAAGCGGGTGACCTTGAACGATGTTTCCCCCGCATCCGTCGAGGCCCGTTTGCAGGCGCCGCGAAGTTTATGGGACCCGGGTTATATGGAAGACAGCTGGATAGCCGACACCTGGAAGAAACCCATCCAACTCATCCCTTGGCTCAAGGAAAAGATCGATAAATACGACCGGGAAATGAAACTGGCCTTTACCGAATACGATTACGGCGCGGGGGACCATATCTCAGGTGGCCTAGCCCAAGCGGACGTCTTGGGCATCTTCGGGAAGAACGGTATCTTTATGTCGAACTATTGGGGGGATCTGAAGTCCTATAACAAGGCCGCCCTGAGGATCTACCGGAACTACGACGGGAATAACGGCGCCTTCGGGGATACTTCGGTCTCGGCGGCTTCCGAGGATATCATCCAGACTTCCGTTTATGCCGCCACCGACTCCAAGACCACGGGGACCCTCTGGATCTTGGTCCTGAACAAAAGCCAAAAGAATTCCATTAATGGAAAGTTCAAGCTTCAGGGGAAGGGGATCTACCAGACCTACCAGTCTTATGGTTTCGACTCCACTTCATCGGACGTCAAACCTTTGAAGAAGGACAAGATCGACCAAAACCAGTTCAGCTATTCCCTGCCCCCACTTTCGGCCACGCTTTTCGTTTGCCGTTAAGGTCTTTTCGACCAAGGGAAGAACGACCCGAAGACACCCTCAAAAACCCGGTCAGGCAAGAGCCACTTGAGCCAAGCCATGAATTTGGCGTCCGGACCTGCCATGTAGACCGGACGGGGCCGACGACTCTTGAGGATGCGAAGGATCAACTGAGCCACTTCGGAAGCAGGCCGGGCCTTCAAGAATTCCTTTTTCACCATTTCCTCGACTTGCTTTTGGAATGAAGCATAGGGGCTATTCCCCTTTTGGGTCCCCTCCCCAAATTGTGTAGAACCCACAACCCGAGTGGCATAGGTTCCAGGGGCGACCTCGCATACCCGGATGTCAAATGGCCGTAGTTCCTGCCGCAGTCCCTCGCTTAGGGACCTGACCGCGAACTTGCTGGCGGCATAGGCCCCGATACCAGGAAAAGAAACCCGACCCGAAATGCTCCCCACATTGACCACCGTGCCGCCCCGTAACTTGAGCAGGGGCACCGATTCCCGCGTCACCCGGAGCAAACCGAAGACATTCGTGTCGAATTGGGCTTTGAGATCCTTGTCCGAAAGGTCCTCTAGAAAACCCGCCACCACGAACCCCGCGTTGTTGACCAGGGCGTCCAGCACCCCTTCCTTACGACGGATGACCCTCAGGGCATTCTTCACCGAGGCCGGTTTCGTCACTTCGAGATAGATGGGATGGATATCCATCGTCTTGGAAAGCTCGTGCAGGGGCCCCCACTTGCGGATGTTGCGATAACCCGCATAGACACGCCAGCCTTCCTGGGCCAAAAGGCGCGTGGTCTCGAAGCCGAAGCCCGAGGTGGCTCCCGTGACGAGGGCGGTCTTCTTAGGGATCGGGGGTGTCACGCGCCGAACCTCCTATACATGGCTTCCAAGAGCCGGTCATAAACAAAATCGGGCATGAACCAACGGGCTACGGGGAACCAAACCGAGTCCAGACCCACGGGGTAGCGGGTCGCCATGTGGTCAGCCTTGAGGGCCTTCAAGATGGTCCGGGCTACTCGGGG
>CAZLND010000006.1:11202-23726 GCA_964560635.1 uncultured bacterium
CGTAAAGCGGGAAGGATGGTTTCCGAAATAAAGGATGTTCTCCAAGACCCGCTGGTGGGCCGAGCGTTTCTTCAGGAAAAGGGCGGCTTTGCGGCGATTGGCCTTGAAAGGGGTGTTGATGGAACCGGGCTCCACCACCGCCACTTGAACGCCGAAGGGCCGGGTCTCCACCCGCAAGCCTTCGGTCAAAGCTTCCACAGCGTGTTTGGTCGAGCAATAAAGACCGATGCCCGCGAAAGTCATCTTGCCCGCTAGGGAACCGATATGGATGATGCGGCCCGAACCCTGGCGGCGCATGAAGGGTAAAACTTCACGGGTGACCCGCATCAGTCCGAAAACATTGGTTTCGTATTGGGCCAATATCTCTTTGTCCGTGAACTCATCCAAGGCGCCGAACGCGCCCCACCCGGCGTTGTTGATGAGGACATCCACCCGGCCCGCTAAGTGGGCCACGGTGGAGACAGCTTTTTTGACCGAGACGGGTTTGTCCACGTCCATCGAAAGGAGTTCGATGGGAAGGCCTTGGGCGGCCTCCCGCAAGGTCTCCGCTTTTTTAAGGTCCCGCATGGTGGCGAAGACCCGCCAACCTTCCCGGGCCAGCAGAAGGGCGGTCTCCAAACCGATGCCGGTGGAACATCCGGTGAGCAGGGCGACAGGGCGGTCTTCCAAACAAACTCCTCAAAAAGGATTCCAACTAAAGCAGTTTAATCGACCAACACAGGCCCATGACAAACGGAATGTGGCCTTTCAACGGGGAAAATCGGCGTTGCCCGGCCTCTTAAAAGAAGATAGGATAAACCCCTGTCGCTCCCGTCCCGAACCTCAAAGGAGAATCCATGCGCCTAAAAGCCCTATTCGCCATCCTCCTTCTCACCTTACCCGCGTCCCTTTGGGCCGCCAAAGAATACAACGAAATGACCATCGATCGGTTGGAGGGAACGGTCATGATCCAACATCCCGGCGAGCCCAAACCCTTCGCTTTGGAAACGGGAAGCACCCTGGAAAAGGGCGACGTCATCATGGTTTACGACAAAAGCTGGGTGGTCTTAAGGACCCATCGCGGGGACAAGATCGGCTTGGATGAGAACACTACCATTTCCGTGGACGAATTCTACATCGGTGGCCCCGACCGCCAGATCCGCTTCATCCTCCAAAAAGGCACCCTTTTCCTCAGGACCAACAATTGCGACTCGAAGCAAAGTTTCTTCGAGGTCAATAGCGGTTCGGTGGTCACTTCCGTTGGGGAAGCCCAAGCGGTCCTGACCTATAAACCCGAGGAGAAGGAACACTTGGTGGTGCAATATTTCAGGGGAAAATTTTCCGTCATCGACAAGAACAATGAATACAAATTCGGGGTCATGCCCAAGATCGGGAGCAGCATCAAGAACATCAGGGACAAAGAGAACACCACCGACGTTACCCAAGTCCAGTTGGATTACATCCCCGAATGGTCCGAGCTCAACTGGGAGAACGGCGTCTTGATCGACAAGATCCCCTCCACCATCGAGGAGATCGTGAACATCAATTACAAGCGCTTCTACGACGGCGAACCCCGCTTGAAACCCTCGGAGAACAACATCCTCTTGGACGAGGGCCAAAAAACCCCTCACCGCGACCGGTAATTTTCTCTCGGAAATCGGAGCGCTGAATGGCCGATGAAAATGTCGAGTTCGAATGCCCTTACTGCGGCTTCCCCAATTTTTCCCCGCTCGATCCCCTTTCGGGCACCCACCAATGGACAACAGACTGTGAGAATTGTTGCAGACCTATCGCGATAAAGGTCCGTGTGCGCGGGGGCGAGATCGAGGAATTGGACGTTGATCGCGAGCAGGATTAAGCTCGCTCAAATTATGAATTTTGAATGTTGAATTTTAAATGGCGGGGATTTCCGCTTCGCGGAAATGACAACAATTCATAATTAATAAATAAGAATTCAAAATTCCAGCTTTAGCTGGTTTTCAGGGTTGTATCAGCGGCTCCCCGCCGGTATGGATGAGGATGATGACGACTTTGCTCGCCATGAAAAGGTAATAACCCAAAAGGATGAGTCCGCAGGTCCACTTGATGCCTTTGAGGACCTTTCGGTCGAAAAGATTCCGGCTGTAATCCACCGCTCGCCCAAGCCCAAAAAACCAGATCATTTCACTCACCAGGACCGCCGAAAAGAAAGAAGTGGCGGCCCCGCCCGTCAGCTCGATGTTGTCGGTCAGTTTCAAGGTGGCCACCAGGCCGATCCAACGGAGCAGGGAAAAGGGGTTGGTGGCCGATATAAGGAACCCCATCACGAAGGAATCATCGATGAATTGGACCTGCTTGCGGACCCGGGGGTGGTCCATCATGTCCGGGTTGTCGCGGATCTCGATGAGCATGGAATAGGCCAGGTAAAGCAAGAAAACCGCGCTGAGACCCCAAACGATGATCTTACCGAACCCGACGATCCCCACCTTGGTGATCCCGGCAAAAACAACGTAGGCCCAAATGGCGTCCACCAAAGCCGCCCCCGCCCCCACGCCGACGGTTTGTTGGAACCCACCGACGATACCCCGGCGGACGGCCAGAGCGTTCACGGGCCCCAAAAGCGGTGCGGTGCACAAACCCATGACCAGCCCTTGGGTAATGGCGACGTAAAGGTCCTTGTAGGATTCCGGTGTCATAGGGCTCATTTTACCGAAAACAGGGGATAATTTTTATTTTAAATCTGCTATTCTTTCCCCCATCTCAACCACCGAGGGAACCTATGGCATCATCTAAACTGCTGGTGAACATCTTGATGGGAAGCAAATCCGACTGGGAGGTGATGAAGAACGCCTCCGACACCTTGAACCAGTTCGGCGTGGCCCACGAAAGCCGCGTGTTGTCCGCCCACCGCACCCCCAAGGAAACCGCCGAGTACGTGACCGGCGCCGAGGGCCGGGGCGTGGAAGTGGTCATCGCGGCGGCTGGCGGCGCGGCCCACTTGGCCGGCGTCTGCGCGGCCCACACCCTTTTGCCTGTGCTGGGCGTTCCCATGGAAAGCAAGCTCCTGGGACTCGATTCCCTCCTCTCCACCGCCCAAATGCCGGGCGGCATCCCCGTCGGGACTTTGGCGGTCGGTAAGGCTGGCGCCATCAACGCCGCCCTTTTGGCCATTGCCATCCTGGCCCTCAAGGATCCCGAACTCAAGAAGAAGCTCAAGCAATTCCGCGACGACCAGGCGGACAAGATCCTCAAGGAAAAATTGACTTAAAACCATTTGAACCACGAAGTGCACGAAGGTCACAAAGTACGACCAAGATTTGATTCAAAAGCCTTAACTTCGTGAACTTCGTGGTAAAAACTCTTCGGTGGAATCGATGGCCAACAACAGCGAAAACTACTCCCTCTCCTCCCTGGTCAACAACCTGGCCACGACGCTAGGCCACGTCATCGCCTATCAAGAAGGCGACCAAGCCCTGGCCCTGGTCGAGCGCATCCGCCAATTGTCCAAGAACTTCCGCGCCACTTCCGACGTGAAAACCGCCGAGGAACTCTCTCAGATCGTGGCCAAACTACCCATCAGCCAATTGAACCTTTTGACCAAGGCCTTCACCCATTTCTTCGGCCTCATCAACTTGGCGGAGAAGGTGGACCTGATGCGTTCCTTGAAGGTTCCCTACACGGTCAACGGCGAGGCCCGGCCTCGGCCAGGGTCCGTCACCTCGGCCGTCACCATCCTGGCCGAACAGGGTGTCCCTCCCAAGAAACTCCAAGCCCTCCTAGAACAGGCCCGGGTGCTCATGGTCTTCACGGCCCACCCTACCGAATCCAAGCGGCGCACTACCCTCACTAAACTGCACCGCATCGCCAAGGCCGCCACTCGCTTAGTGGAGGAGAACCTCTCCCTCTTCGACCGGGATGACACTGAAAAGTACATTTTGGAGGAGATCGTGGCGCTTTGGCAGTCGGACGAGGTACGCCAGGCCAAGCTCACGGTCATCGACGAGGTGAAGGCTAATTTATACTACTTCGAGGAGACCATCACCGAGGTCATCCCCCAGATATACCACGACCTAGAAAGGGCCCTGAATAAAAGCTTCCCCAAGACCTCTTGGAACGTGCCGCCCTTCCTGCGTTTCGGGTCCTGGGTGGGCGGGGACCGGGACGGCAACCCTTTCGTGACACCGGACATAACGGTGGAGACCATCCGCCTCATGCGCACCGCCGCCCTCCGCTTGCACATGGACGCCATGATGAACCTGGGTTACCGCTTGAGCTCTTCCGACCGACAAGCCCCCATCACGCCTGAGCTTGCGGCTTCTTTGGACCGGGACGCCCAACTCTTGCCCGAGGTGGCCCAACGTTTCGAGCGCCGCCACGCCATCCATGAGCGTTACCGGCAGAAATGTTCCTATATCCGGGAGAAACTGAACCGCACCTTGGAATATACCCGCACCTTCCGTCCGGATTGGAAGATCGCCCCCGTTCACCCTCCCGCCGGCACCTGGTATCCCAGCGCCGATCAGTTCTTGGAGGACCTGAACGTGATGGACGCCAGCCTCCGTGCCAATAAGGGCTCCATTTTGGCCGATGGTTATTTAGGAAAGGTCCGCCGCAACGCCCAGGTCTTCGGCTTCCGCCTATCCGCCTTGGACATCCGCCAGCACTCCAGCCGCCACACGGCCGCCCTTGCCGAGATATTCAAGAAAGGGGATGTTCACGCGGATTACGCTTCCCTCCCCGAGGAAGAACGCGCCCTTCTTTTGGAACGCGAACTTCAAAGTGAAAGACCCCTCATCCCGGTCCGCCATTCCTATAGCCCCGAGACCACCGAGGTCATCGAGACCTTCCAGTTCGTGGCCGCCATCTTGGAGCAATTGAGCCCCCGTTCCATCGAGACCTACATCATCTCCATGACCCATGGGGTCTCGGACGTGCTGGCCGTCCTGCTGTTCTTTAGGGAAGTGGGCCTCTACCGGAAGGGTGAACACAGCCATTTGAACATCGTTCCCCTCTTTGAGACCCTGGACGACCTCAGGAGATCCAGCGGCATCTTTGAGCGCCTCTTGAAGAACGAATCCTACCGAGCGCACTTGAAACTTCGCAGTGACGTGCAGGAGATCATGCTGGGCTACAGCGACTCCAATAAGGAAAGCGGGTATCTGTCGGCCAATTGGGCCCTGTACCGCGCCCAAAGCGACCTGACCCGCATCGCTGATACGAACCAGATCGGTTTGCGCCTCTTTCACGGCCGGGGTGGCAGCGTGGGACGCGGCGGCGGACCTGCCAGCCAGGCCATTTTGGCCCAACCCCCCGGCACCATGAAGGGCCGCATCAAGATCACTGAGCAGGGGGAAGTCATCAGCGACCACTATAGTGAGGCGCTTTCCGCCCGCTGGCACCTGGGCCAGATCGCCAACGCGGTCCTGCGAGGTTCCTTCCCGCCAAGGGAGGTCATCCCCAAGGCCGAGTGGAAAACCATCATGGACAAGCTGGCCAAGCGGTCCTTCGAGACCTATCACGGCCTCATTTACGGGCATCCCCGCTTCATCGAGTATTTTTACTCGGCCACTCCCATCACCGAGATCAGCTATCACCGCATCGGGAGCCGCCCGGCCAGCCGGTCCAACGACCGGGCCATCGAGAACCTGCGGGCCATCCCCTGGGTCTTCGCCTGGATGCAGAGCCGTTACACCCTGCCCGGCTGGTTCGGCATGGGAAGCGCCATCGAGGAATACCTGAAGGCCGACCCGAAGGGGCTTTCCATCCTCCAAGAGATGTACAGCCAATGGCCCTTTTTCCAGACCGTGATGGACAACGCCCAGATGATCCTCGCCAAGTCCGACATGGATATCGCCCGCCGTTACGCCGAGTTGGTGCCCGATGCCGCCCTCCGCCAGGATATCTTCGGCCGCATCCGGGCCGAGTACGACGCCACCGTCCGGTCCATTTGCCAGATCGTGCAGGTGAAAGAGCTCTTGGAGAAGGACCCGGCCCTCTCCGAATCCATCAAGCGCCGCAACCCCTATATCGACCCCTTGAGCTTCGTCCAGGTGGAACTCATCAAACGCGTCCGCAACAACCCCACCGAGCAGGAAAAGAACGAGCTGGAGGACGCCATCCTCATGACCATCAACGGCATCGCCGCAGGCCTCAAAAACACAGGATAAACCCTCACCACGAAGTACACGAAGGGCGCGAAGTAAGGCTTTTGAACCATTCCTTATTTGGCCTTTGTTTACTTCGTGAACTTCGTGGTAAAAAGTCTCTATGAATGAGATCCAAAAAGCCGCGGGCATCATCCAAGAAGGCGGATTAGTGGCCTTCCCCACCGAGACCGTCTATGGCCTGGGCGCCGACGCCCTGAACCCCTACGCGGTGGCGCGGATTTTTGAGGTGAAGAACCGTCCTACCTTCGACCCCCTCATCGTGCACGTGGCCGATATCCGCCAGGCCGAGATCCTGGTCCTCAAGTTCCCGGAAAAGGCCTTGAAGCTCATCGAGAAATTCTGGCCCGGCCCCCTGACCCTAGTCCTTCCCAAGGCCCCCATCGTTCCTGACATCGTCACTTCGTCCCTGCCGACGGTCGCTATCCGTGTGCCGAACCACCTCATGGCCTTGGAACTCATCCGGGAATCGGGCCGGCCGATCGCGGCGCCCAGCGCCAATCCCTTCGGGCAAGTGAGCCCCACTACCGTCGACCATGTGCGCCGATCGCTCGGGAACAAAGTGGATATGATCTTGGATGGCGGGCCATGCGCGATCGGGGTGGAATCGACGGTCATCTCCTTTACCGGCAAGGAGCCTGCTCTCCTTCGACCCGGCGGGGTTCCCCTTGAAGATATCCAAGCCTTGATAGGAAAAGTGATCCAAGCCGCCGGTTCATCCGATAAACCCCAATCCCCCGGCCAGTTGGAACAGCACTATGCCCCCAAGACCCCCTTGGTCTTCGGGGATCTGCCTTCCGAGTTGCCTGCGGGCAAAAAAATAGGCCTCTTGGCTCTTCAAAAGCCAAAGGCCTTGGACGGCTTCGCCGCCTGGGAACTCCTTTCGGAAAAAGGGGACCTGAAAGAAGCGGCGGCGAATCTCTTCGCCGCCGTTAGACGCCTGGATGAGAAGGGGTTGGATCTCATCTTGGCCCTCCCCGCTCCCCCCGAAGGCCTGGGAAGGGCCATCAACGACCGCCTGGCCCGGGCGAGCCAGAAACGGCCCGGGATTTAAAACTCAAAACCTTTTCACCACCAAGACACCAAGGGCACCAAGAAAAGCGAATATCTGATTCTTTAAATCTTACAAATCTACCCTTTATGTCCTTTAGTCTTCCTTGGTGTCTTTGTGTCTTAGTGGTTCAATTGGATTCTTTTTTCAGCCCTTCGAGGTTACAACGCCCTCGATGCCCAGGATATTGCGGACCGCCTGCATCAGCACCGACAGGCTCAAGGGTTTGTTGAAGAACATTTCCACGTCGAGGCCCTTTTTCTTGAAATCCTCCACTAGGTTCACGTAGTAACCCGAGACCACCACGATGGGGAGCTTGGGATACCGCTTGCGGACATCCGGAAGGGCCTCCAGGGCGCTCATTTCCATCAGTTTCATATCGGTGATCAAAAGGTCAAAAGGACCTTCGTTCAATTCGGCAAGTAGCTGACAGCCGCTTTCGGCCATCACCACCTCATACCCCTCGGCCTTGAAGGCCTTCTCGTATAACCGGCGGACCTGCGGCTCATCCTCGGCGATCAAGATCCTGAAGTCGTTGCGTTTCATAACAGCACCCCTTGGTTGAATTGAACTTCGTTACGGAGTTAAAGCAAACGTTGTGCCAATGGAATTGCTGATTAACCCTTGTTTTTTATGGGATGGATCATATTCAGAGGGGTCAAATTTACCCACTCCATGAACTTTTACACGCGGAAAAGCCCTTCCATGCCCGGCTGAAATCCCTTTAAACAGCTAGGAAAAGGGTGGGGCCTTAGGTAATCTTGGGCCACTACCAAGCGAAAGGCGAACCATGAAATACCGCAAATTGGGCCAGTCGGACATCGAGGTTTCGGAGATTAGTTTGGGTTGCTGGACCCTAGGGGGGCTCAATTGGGTGGATGGGGTGCCCAACGGCTGGGCCAACGTGGATGAGACCGAAGTGAAGCGGGCCGTCGATTACGCCCTCGACCAAGGCGTGAACCATTTCGACAACGCTGACGTGTACGGCAACGGCCGGGCCGAACGCATGCTGGCCCGTATCCTGGGCGACCGCACCAAGAAGGTCTCCATCGCCACCAAGGTCGGCTGGTTCCCCGGCACCGCCGAGAATGTTTACGAGCCCGCCCATATCCGCCACCAATGCGAGCAATCCCTGATCAATCTCAAAAGGGATGTCATCGACCTCTATTACTTCCACCATGGGGATTTCGGCGAAAAGGACCGTTGCGTGGACGGGGCCGTGGATACCATTTATAAGTTGAAGAAAGAGGGGAAGATCCGTCTGATAGGCCTATCGTCCTATTCCAGCGACGACTTCACCCGCTTGGTGCCCAAGGTCAAGCCGGACGTCCTCCAAAGTTGGGCCCATATCATGGATGATCAGTTCATCAAGGAAGGTTCCCCGGTCCAAAAGCTTTTGGTGGAACGCAAGATGAGCTTCGTGGCCTTTTCTCCCTTGAACCAAGGCATTCTCTTGGGCAAGTTCGATCCCAAGAACCCGCCCAAATTCGATGAGGGCGACCACCGCAAAAAGGACAAGCGCTTCACCACCGAGTTCCTGCTCACCATCGAGCCCAAGATCGAAAAACTTAAGACACGTTTCGGGAAGGATATCCAGGACCTTTCCCGTGCCGCGCTCCAATACGACCTTTCCCACCCCTGGGTTTGCTGCGCTATCCCGGGCTTTAGGAACTTGAGCCAGGTGCAGGTCAACCTGGCCGCCGCCGACAAACCCTTGAGCGCGGAGGACGTGAAATATATTAGGGACGTCTTCAAAAATTAAACCCTTGAGGTCGAAATTTATTTAAACTTGGGTTGCTTCGTCATGACCGCCCGCCTATTCGGCGGGCATTCCTCGCAATGACAACTATTAATTTGGAGGTTCAATGAATCCCGAAAAGGCCTACGAAGAGCTAGTCAACCGTATGAAAGAGATCAATGTCCTGGGCAACACGGCCGGGGTTCTCGGCTGGGACCAGGAAGTCTATATGCCTGCCGCCAACGCTCCCTACCGGGCCGAACAATTCTCGCTCTTAGCCGGGATGATCCACCAGAAGTCCACGGACAACCAAGTGGGGGATTGGATCTCCCAGGCCGAATCCTCGAAGGCCCTGACCTCCGACGTTCTTTCCGACAGCTCGGTCAATCTGCGGGAATGGCGCAGGTCCTATGACCGTTCCAAGAAACTCCCCCAAAGATTAGTGGAGGAAATGGCCCGGGTCACTTCCCAGGCCCAGGTCGAATGGGTGGAAGCCCGCAAGGAGAACAAGTTCTCCCGCTTCCAGCCCTGGCTGGAAAAGATCGTCGGCCTGACCCAGGAACAGGCCAAATGCTATGGATACAAGGATCACCCCTACGATGCCTTGTTGGAAGATTACGAACCGGGCCTCACCTCGGCCCAACTGAACCTGCTCTTCCCGCCCCTGAAAAAGCGCCTAGCGGAGATGGTCACCAAGATCACCTCTTCCAAACGCCAGCCGGACCTTTCCATCTTGAAACGTAAATGCGCCGTGCCCGACCAAGTGGCCTTTTGCCGCCGATTGGCCCAGGCCATCGGATTCGATTTCAACAAGGGCCGTATCGACGTTTCCGCCCATCCCTTCACCACCGGCCTGGGCCCGGCCGACACCCGCATCACGACCCGCTTTGAGGAAACCAATTTTGAGAACGCCTTCTTCAGTACCCTGCACGAAGCCGGACACGGCATCTACGACCAGAACCTGCCGGGCGAGCCGCATTATGGGACCCCGAGGGCTTCGGCAGTTTCGTTGGGTATCCACGAATCCCAGTCCCGCCTGTGGGAGAACCTGGTGGGTCGGGGCCTCCCCTTCTGGAAATTCTTCTATCCCGAACTCAAGAAAGCCTTCCCAGGCGTCTTTGACGACGTCTCACTGGAGACTTTCCACTTTGCCATTAACCACTCGGCGCCTTCCTTCATCCGCACCGAATCGGACGAGGTGACCTACAACCTTCATATTTGCCTGCGGTATGACATCGAAGTGGCCATCATCGGGGGCAGTCTCAAAGCCGCCGATATCCCCGCGGCCTGGAATAGCGCCATGAAGCAATATTTGGGGATTACGCCTTCTACGGATGCCGTGGGTTGCCTGCAGGATGTGCATTGGAGCCATGGAAGCTTCGGTTACTTCCCCACCTACACCTTGGGGAACCTCTATTCGGCCCAATTCTTTGATACCGCTAACCAGGAAGTGGGGCCCTTGGAACCGAAATTCGAGAAAGGGGAATTCACGCCATTGCGCAAATGGCTGAACGAGAAGATACACACCCACGGCCAAAAATACCGCGCGGGAGAGCTGTGCAAGGTTGCCACGAGCAAGGAACTCAGCAGTGAGTTCTTCCTGAACTATCTGGAAAAGAAGTTCGGCGGTCTTTACGGATTCTAATAATTGATCTGTCATTGCGAGGAATGGTCAGCGAATAGCTGGCCGTTCACGACGAAGCAACCCCAGTTTTAAATGAACGAAGCATTGAAAAGTCAAAACTACCCATAAACTTGGGTCGCTTCGTCACAAAATTCGTTCCTCGCAATGACAGAAACTACGCCGCGACGACGTTTCGGGCCTTGAGCCCCACCAAGATCAGCAGAGATATCTCTACCGTCACGAAAGCGATGACGAAGGGCAACCCGCCCTTGGAGAAGCCGTAGCTATGTAGGCCCACCCCTAGGATGAAGTTCACGCCGTACCAGGCCATGAGCACCCCTAAAAAGGCCGAGACCACGCCGATGGTGAATCCCAATTCCCTCAGCCAGCCGGCCAAACGGCCATGCAGGATAGCGATATATCCCAAGAGGGCGATGAGCGCCCAAGTTTCTTTCGGGTCCCAACCCCAGAACCTTCCCCAGGAATAATTGGCCCAAACCCCGCCCAAGATGGTCCCCGCCGCCAATAACACCACCCCCACCTGCACTACCCGGTAGAGAAGCTTGGTTTGTTGCTGAAGACGGTTTTTATCTTTCGGATGATTCCAAAGCGACCACAAACAAACATGACCGACACCCAAAGAGAGCAGAAAAGCCGCGTAACTCAAAGTGATGGTCAGCACGTGGATGGTCAGCCAGAAGTTGCTCCTTAAAACCGGCTCAATGGGTTGGATGGCCGGGTCCAAAATGGTCGGCACATTATCGGCCAGGACGAACCCGATGACGGCCAAGATGGAACCTGCCAAAGCGAAGGTGCGGGTCTTAAAGATGAACTCAAAGACAAGGGCGAAAAGGGTCATCCCAAAGGTCACCCAGATGAGGGACTCGTACATATTGGAGACGGGGGGACGTCCCGCAATGATGCAGCGAAGGACGAATCCATAGAGGCTCATCCCGATCCCGATCATGAACAACCCAAAGCCCGGACGGAAAAACAAGTTCACCATGGAAGGGGTCCGGGAAAGAAGGGACGCCGCGATAAAGAGGGCGGCTAATAGGTGGATGATCCAAGCCAATAAAAAGGGCTTCAAGGCGTTGAATTGGACCTCGATCTTGATCTTAAAGGGGTCCACGTAATCTTTGCCGCCGATCTGGGCGAGCAAGGACTCAAGGTTCGAACTGGCTTGGTCAAAGCTCGCGGCATCATGGGCGACATAAGCTTTCAAGAGCGCCGCCGTTCCATCCAGAACAGCTTTCCCGGCCTCCGGCATCTTTTGCATATCCCGTTGGTAGGCGCGATAAAGGTCCCCGATCGAAGCCCAACCCTGGGTCTTGGAATCCGGAATAGGAACGATGGCCCAGGCATCCCCCGATTCAATGTCGATGAACCGTTGGAGCCTCTCGAAAACCGCCAAGGCTTCCTTTTCCTCAGGATTGAGGGTCATCTTCTTTTGTTGCTTGTTATAACAAGTCCGGGCGAAAGCGATGAAGCCTTCGTTGTTACGCAGCTTTTCGGGGGTGACCCACTTCTGCTCGACGGGTATCTGGAGAAAGCTCTTGAGCTCCAAATTCTGCATCAGGATGAATTCCTTGTTCTCCCAATTCTTGGCATTGGCCAACCAATCCATCAGTAAGTCCATGGAGGAACGGCCCTCGAAAGACTCGTGGCCGGTGATGATACGGACGCTTTCCCGCGCAAAAGTATCCAGGGGTTTGACTCGCCCTCCTTGTTGGATAGGTAGGGTGGCTAGGGTCTTATAACTAAGTTCCGCCGCATCAGCGGATAAAGGCGAAAATAAAATGGAACCACCAAGACACAAAGACACCAAGAAAACACGAAGAATTCCGAAAAGATCCTTTGAAAACATTCTCTTTTTCCTTTCGAGCTTTAAAGCTGTCCTTGGTGCCTTGATGGCTTGGTGGTTCAAGCGTTCGTTAAGCATTCGTTTCTTTCCTTCCCCAAGCGGGATTCTTGAACCAGAACATGAAA
>CAZLND010000007.1:0-23608 GCA_964560635.1 uncultured bacterium
CATCCCGGTTGGGCCCGCTCCAACGATGGTAACGTCGAATATTTCTTCAGCCATGGGCATCCTCCAGCTTTCTCGACAATTTTCTTAAAGAAATCGGCTTTGACTTTAAGGGAACCTAACCAGTGCCTTTATGATTCAACGCATAAAAGGTCTTCAAACGAAAAAAACGAACCCGAGGTTCGTTTCTCAACGGACAGCGTTGCTGAAGATAGGCGTTGGCCTCAGCGGTTCGGCTGGAAAGTCATCAATTCCGCGGGGCGCTCAACGGTGATACTACCCTTGATGCAGACGGTCTCGCAGAGTTTACAGCTCACGCATTTTTTCTCGTCCACGACGGCGATCTTGAAGAACTCGGGATGATCGGTACGAGGCTGCATGGAAATACAGTCGAAGGGGCAAATGTCGACGCAGAACTCGCAGGCGGTACAGGTGACCGGGTCCACTTTGGCTTTGGGGATGGCTAGGGGCTTGATCTTCTTGACCGTCTCACCAACAGCGTCCACGATGGCCTCGACGGGGCAATGGATGCCGCAAACGCCGCAATCAATGCAGAGCTCGGGATCGATGTTGAACATGGCTTTTTTCACGCCGGCAATAGCTTCGGTGGGGCACTTCACCGCGCAGAGGGTACAGCCGATACAGTTGTCGAGGATCACATGAGGCACGGCAAATCCTTATAAGAAAGGTGACCGAACCTAGTTATTGTACTCAAAAGGCCGTAAAAATGAAAAGGCCCTTCTGTGAAGAAGAGCCTTTGTCAAAACGGTTTTATTAAGAGAATCCGAACGGCTAAAGGGATTCTTTTATACGTACTCTTCGATCAGCTTCTTGCGCTGCTCGGCGGTCAAGCCCAATTTACGCAACTTGGCCAAACCTTGCCCCTGGAGGGCCGGGTCCGCCGCGTCGAGAGAAGGCTGGGGTTTCGGGTTCTTATAGAAGAGCCCGATGGGGATCTGGGCGCCCCATTCTTTGGAGCGTTCCATACCCGCGTTCCAATTGGTGGCGTCGTGACCCTTGTCTTCCAATTTGTAAACGCGTTCCTTGAACCAACCAAAAGTGTTCTGTTTATTGAAAGTCACGCAAGGAGAGAACACGTCGATCATGGCAAAGCCCGGATACTGGATCGCCTGAGTATAGAGGCTTTTGAGGTGATTGATGTCACCCGAGAAGCCACGCGCGACGAACCCGCAACCGGCGGCGAGCGCCAAAGCGATGGGGTTCAACTGGCCTTCCGGATTTCCATTGGGGGTGGACTTGGTCTTCATGCCCGGCTCGGAGGTCGGGGAGGTTTGCCCGGTGGTCAAACCGTAGATCTCATTGTCCATGACGATGTAGGTCATGTTCACATTACGGCGCATGGAATGGATGAAATGCCCCTGGCCGATGCCGTAGCCATCGCCATCGCCGCCACAGGCAATGACGGTCATTTCGTGGTTGCCCATCTTGGCGCCGGTCGCGACCGGCAAAGAACGCCCGTGGAGGGAATGCATACCGTAGGACTTGAAGAAGCCCGGCAGGTTGGAAGAACAACCGATACCTGAAACCACCATCAATTGCTCGTTGGGGATGTTCAGTTCGGCGACCGCGCGCTGAAGAACGGTCAAGACACCGTAATCCCCGCAACCCGGACACCAATCGGGCGGGATCTCCGGCTTGTAGTGTTTGGCTTCCCTTTGGACTAGCGTTGCTGTCGACATGAACGGCCTCCTAAAAAATTCTGGTGATATTAGTGCGCTGAAACGGTTGAAAGAACTCCCGGTCCCGCAGGATGCGGGGTTCGCCAGCCGGGTTCGGTGGATTGGACTTCCACCAGGGCTTTGCCCTTCATGACTTCTTTGACCCCAGCCACAACATGTTTGGGTTCGAACGGCTCGCCATCATATTTTCGGATGTTGGCGTGGGCGGTGATACCGGTCTCCGCGCGCAAGTGGCGGGCGAACTGGCCGCCCTTGTTCATTTCCACGACGCAGATCTTTTTGGATTTGCCGAGGATAGCCTGGGCTTCTTTTTCTTGGAAAGGAACCAGGTACCGGAAGGACAGGAGATTAGCCTTCACACCCTCTTTATTCAAACGTTGGATGGCTTCGCTGGCCACACCCCAGGTGGACCCATAGGTCACCAGGGTGATGTCGGCATCGGCGGGGCCTTCCAACTGCAAGGGCTTCAATTCTTTCAAAACGCCGTCCATCTTGCGGGCGCGCTTATCGACCATTTTCTTACGAATAACGGGGTCGGTGTACATGTCGGAGATCAAAACACCGTCTTCGTCATGCTCGTCCGTGCCCGACACGTAAAGGTGATTGGGCAGGCCAGGGATGGCCTTGGGCGAAACGCCGCTGGGCGTATCTTTATAACGGAAGTAGTCCTTCTGTTTGCCGTCGTCCTCGAAGATCATCTCGCCGCGATCGATCTTGAATTCACGGTCCAGAACGGAAGTTTCGACCGTGATGTGGCCTTCGCTCATGAGAAGGTCGGACAGGTAAAGCACCGGGATCTGATATTTATCGGCGATGTTGAAGACTTCTTCCATGCTGTTGTAACAATCCTCGATGGAAGTCGGGGCGATGATGAGGCGTTGGAAATCCCCCTGGGAGGCCCCGATAGCCTGGTTCAAGTCCCCTTGTTCTTGCTTGGTGGGAAGGCCCGTGGAAGGCCCGCCACGCATCACGTTGATCATGACGACCGGGATCTCCATCATTGCGGCCATACCGATGGCTTCGGTCATCAAAGCGAATCCACCGCCCGAGGTGGCGCACATGGCACGAACACCCATTTGGCCAGCGCCGATGGTCATGTTGGCGACGCCGATCTCATCCTCGACCTGACGAACGCAAATACCCAAATCTTTACCATGACCCGCCATCCAGTGAAGGACGCCAGTTGCGGGGCTCATGGGATAGGCGCAATAAACCTTGCAACCCGCGTTGGCGGCGCCCAAGGCGATCATATTGTTGCCGTGGACCATGGCCAGCTTGGTCGAGGTCTTGCCCAAGGGATTAGCGATGGTCTTGTACTGAGCGGCGGCGAAATCGTAACCGGCCTTGGCGGCCTTGATGTTGGCTTCGACCACTTGGGGTTTCTTTTTGAAGGTATGCTCGAAAACGGAGGAGAGAGAGGAGAATTCCAGACCCAAGAGCCGGGTCAGCGCACCCAAAGCCACGGTATTTTGCATGATGGGCAGGGCGTCCTTGCCGGCCAATTCAAAGACCGGGATCGGGCAAAGCTGGACCCCTTCGGGGGCCTTACCGGGCTTGACCTTGTCGCCATTGAAAACACAGAACCCGCCGCTTTTCATCTCTTGAAGATGGCGGTCCATGGAGTCCTGATTCAGGGCGATCATGGCGCTCACTTGGTCGCCGACGTTGGTGACTTTCTGGGTGGAAATTCGAAGGCGGATCCAGGAATGGCCGCCGCGAATGAGGGATTGGTAACTGGTATAAACATAAACATGCAGGCCCTGGCGGGTGCAGGTCAAAGCCAGGTTGTCGCCGGTAGAAGCTCCACCATCACCGGCCGCCCCGCCAATACCTACGATAATTTCATTTTCCATGACCGAAATGCCTCCATCAAAAGTTTGGTTGTTCTTTAAGACATACTTATAGGAAAGGACTTACCCACAGTCGAATAACGGTTTAGGGGGAGCATCATACCTGTAGGGTAGGCGGCTTCGCAACTCTTTTGAGAATTGGCCGGGGTAAAAACATTGGAAATCGGTAAGTTTTAGGAAAACCATCAACAAGCTGTTGAGGCGTTCCAAATTCCTCACCACAACTCTTGGACATCCGCCCCAATTGTTCTTATCGAGCCCTTTGTTTTACCGGTTCGAGTGGGCCTTGATCCCTATTTCCTCGAACCAATTCCGCCAGGCATCCCTATCTTCCCCGAAATCGGTGCCAGAAGCCGTGACCAAAAGGTTATGGATGCCGTTGCGGTTGGATCCCTCGTTGTTGACGTCCATAAAATAATCCAGCAGGCTTTCGAAATTCGATCGGTTGAACCCATGGCTCAGGAAATCCTGGTAATCCCCACTCTCCAAAAGATATTGGGCGTAGGAGGCTTTTAGGACCTTGCCACGGGGAGAATAAAGGCCCCTATCGAAATCCCAATCATAAGTCTCCAACAAATAGGTCTTCCCGCCTTTGGTATCGGGGCTTTCGCGGACCAAGTGAAGGGTCCCTTCCTTGGTCACGAACAGGTTGTCGATAGTCCAGCCCTCCGGGGAAGGCGCCTTTTCGGCCTCGTGATAGTTAAGGACTTCCACCATCTTTCCATTGAGCCAACCGAAAAGTTTGGCTTTTTGCCCGGCGACACGGCTCTCTTCGATCCAAATAAGTTCTTTTCCCAAAGCGGGGGAATGGATCACTCGGATCGGCACTTCGGGCTTCTCCTTGACCTTGCAGAGGAAAACCTTCTTCAATTCTCCCTTTTCCATCCCGAACAGGTAAAAGCCGGCGGAAAGGGTCGAGCCCTTCCCCTCCTCTTGAACCTTGATCAGCTGATAAGGCTCTTCTCCGAAACCCATTCGGCAAAAAAAGGATGAAAGATGATCGCCGGCCCCTCCAAGATTTTGCCCGAGCGCTTTGTCGACAAGTTCTAAAAGACTTTCTTGTTGTTGGGAAATTACTTCGATCTTTCCCAGACGGAAGGGAAAGTCCTTTAAACCGGGCAGGAATCGTTTGGCGTCGAATCCCTCGGCAACCGAACCGTCCATCAACTGGACGTTACCCCAAAGGCCATCCGTGCCGAACCAATAGGCCAAACTATGGCCTCCCATTTCTTCCAGGCTCAGCCCTGGTTCCGCCACCCAGGAATCCCCTCGCCTCACGGCCTTCACCTTCAATCCGTTACAAGGCAACTCCACTGAAGGATGTCCGGCAAATTGGACCCTATCGCCTTTTTTAAGGGAAGTAACCCCGATGGCAGGGTTGGAAGCGTGAAGAGGAAGATCGGAAAGCAAGAAGAGGTAAAGGTCCCCCCGGATATCCTGTTCAGTGCGAACGGAAAACCGAACTGTGAAAGGCCTTTGAGCGATCTCGTAGCGGGGGAGATCGGCTTCCAAGGACGCGGGTTTTAAAGGAGTATCCTGCGGGGCGGACCCGCCTGAACCATTACGGAAAAGCCAACCGCCGGACAAAAGACCGCCCAAGACCAGGATCACGCCCAATAGATAAAGACGTTTTTTCCAGATCGATGAAAGACCTGTCCCGCGAGAGTTCTCCGATGGTTCCATGGCCTATTCCAAGTTATTGGCCGGACAGAATGTAGGATTTTTCCGGGACCAACTTCATGTCCGGGGTATAAGTTTCCACGGCGGCTAATCCGATGCCTTTGGTGTAATACGAAATAACGATGGGACCCGCTTTCTTGCCCTTGCTCGATTTTTCCACCACCACCAAGCAATCGGGATAAGCTTTTTCACGTCCATTTCCCGTAGCGAAAGTGGCCTTGAAATTCTTGGTCACTCCTCCGGGCAAGTTCTGGGACCACTGGGTGTTTTCCCCAGCACCGGGCAGTTTGAAAGTGAAGTTATTCTTGAAAAGCTTGTCCGCGGTGGCCGTATGTTCCACCTTGTTCTCATAAAGGGAATAGCGTTGCCGGAATTGTAGGTTCCCCTCGGTCACTTCTAAAACCACCCGCATGGTCCCATTCGGCATGGATTTTTGGCTGCTGCATTGGACTTGCCGGGTCTTCGATCCCTCGAAATAGTCATAAGACCATTTCATGCCTTCGGTCGCGGGGAAATAATCGGCCAGGGTTCCTCCACCTTGATTTCCGTTATCCGCTACCGCGTGGCTCGAACCGGTGGAAAGGGTCATGCTCTTCAAGGGCGCTACTTTTACGGGAGTGGGGGAAGGCATGGGAACGGTAGTCGGTGTAGGCAGAACAGCCGGGGCTTTGCTTTCCGCTGGAGCCGCCGGAGGAGGGGGTGGCGCTACCACACCCGTATCTAGGGAATCGGAAGAGGACGTCGTTTTTTCCTTCTCGGAAGGAGCGGCTTGATCAAGGGCTTTCAAAGCCGCCGACGGCGGCGAGGCGGCAGTGGAATTCCCGGGGACCGTTAAAGAACTGGAGGAGTCGGTAGGGGGCGGCATCAGGTCCGTTCCACCAGGCAAAGAGGGGGGAGGCGGAGGATCGGAAGGGTCGGCCCAAACGGACGTCCCCAAGAAGGAATAAAGGACCAGCAAGTAAAATAACTTTCTCATTTGATAGACCCCTTTCGCGAAATTCGGCCGATTATAACTTTCGCGTTGGGAAAAGTCACTTTGTACGGAGCCGAACTCTCTGCCGAACCGATTAAAACGGTTCTAATCATGAAATAGGGGCCTCCGTTTTTCACGAAAGCCCCTTCTCGACTCCAACCAAACTTCGGATCTAGTCGACCCGCCTCATCCTCACCCCGAAATCAACGTTGTTCTTCACCCAGCTCAAAAAGGACCCTTGGCTATCCACCGGTTTATCCGGCAGGAATATCTTGGGATCCCTCCAAGTGACCATCACCGCGTCGGGTTGGGTCCAAACTTTGACCCGGCGCCGTGGGATCTGGCTTTCCCACTTCTTCCCCACCTCGGGGGAGGTGTAAAGAAGCCGCAGGGTGATGTTGCGGGAAAGTTTTTCGAGCGGATAAAGGTCGATGCTCCGGTAGTCGTGCTTTCCATTCTTTCCCGGGATATCGATCATTCCATCGCTCACCATCACGACCGAGATGGGCTTCAAGACCATCTTACGATCCTTGACCGTCTCGGTGACCTGATCCAAGAAAGCGTTGTAATCGGTATAGGGATCTTCCTTGGTCTTGGGGAACAGTTCCTTCAGCTTATCCCCGATCTCCGCCTCCGATTTTCCCCTGAAAGTTTCGATGGGATAAAAAGCCTTGGGCTGTCCTTTTTTGGCGCCTCCCAGTGAACCCACGAAAAGCGCGCTGGGCTCCTCCAAGCCCCCCAAGCCGTTCAAGTGGGCGTATAGATAGTGGGCGAGGAAATCCAAGGAATCGTCGAAGTATTTTCCTTTCAAGAAGGACCCGCTGATGTCCACCCCCACGAACATCACCATCCGCGGCTTGGCGGGCTCGTTCAAGGCCGAACAACCCGAAAGGAGAAGGGCGGCTGCCAGGAACCGGAACAACTTCGCCGCCCTCATGGTTTCACCTCCCCCACCACGGACAAGGGTGGGGCTTTGGGTTTCCTCGCTTCCTTCTTCGCCTTCTTGGCGTTGGCGGTTTGCAAAAGGTCGCTGGAATGCATCACATCCCGGATGCTCTTGAAGGGAATATGAAAGAGGTGATGCCCCGTCACCAGCAAGGTGAAGAAGTTGAGGGTAGCCGAAAGGACCTGAAGGGGGGGAAGGAGGAAGGCCCCTAAGAGGTCATCCCCCTTTTCCTGGACGAACTTCAGGTCCGTCTTGATGTGGTAATAGAACCCCACCGTATAGGCGAAGGTGTCCTTGATCTGCGCCCTCTCCCCCGCTTCGGTAGGCCTCAACCCCCGGCCCTGGATGATGGCCGTGATGATAGGCACCCCGTGAGCGGCGAATAGGAACCAGGTCATCCCCCTCACTCCCAGCCAGGCCAGCACGGCAATGGCCAGGGTCCCGACGATCCCTAGGTCGAAATCCTTGGAGGCGTGTTGGGCGAACCAGGGCACCAACGAATCCACCAATTCCCGGTAAAGGAACATGACCTCGACCATGACCGCCACCATCTCCACGGCCGTGATCTTGAGGATGCTGCCCAGGTTCCGGCTTTTGAGGGCTTCGGTCCAATTGGAAAGGACCGCGTAACTGCCCAGGATGAGGAACAACAGGAAGAGGAAAAGCGGGATGCGGATCAATCCCTCGCTCAATTCCCCGCCTGTCATGTTGGCCATGGTGTCCAGGACCAAGGGTGTCATCACATAGGTGAAGATGACCGCCTCCACCAGGCACCAAACAAAGGTCAGGGCCACCGCGATCCAAGGCAATCCGGGCGCGGAAATATTCACCGCCACCACGCGGATCAGCCGGAAAGGCACCAACAGGATGTCTTGGATGAAAAACCAGAGGCCCACCAACAAGACCCGGGCCAACCCGAAGAGAGAATTCGCCAGGACGAACAGGAACCGGAAAAACCCACCCCAATAAGCGAAGATGGATTTTCCCAGGTCCCACCATGTCACCAGGAAGGCCTGGATGAATTCCGCCCGCTTTTGCCGCACGACCACCGACAAAAGGCAGAGGGTGCTGACCCAAAGGCTCAAGAGGACCGCCGAAACGGGGAGGAGAAGAAAAACCCGTTTAGCGGCCATCAGCCCAAGGGGATCAGCAGCCCCCCAAGCGAAAGCCACGACTTGATTTTCAAAAAAAGTGGGGAAAAAAAGAATTGAGAGAATGATCGACGTGATACCAGAAGCTTCGTTGACCATAAGGTGCCTCCTTCCTCTCTCAAGCGAGAACTGAAGTGCGCCACCCAGTCCTTTTCCTTTTGGAAAAGGGGTTGCCCCTTGTCCCGGACGGTAAACCGGAATGATGGGACAGCCAACTGGTCTTCCTTTTTTAGTATAGGCCTCCGGTTCGAGCGACCCCCAAGCCAAAAAGGACAAGGAAAGGGTTCATCGCTTTCCCAACTTTTTTTGACATGGCTGTTGAATGCCTTAATTATGGGTTTAAAGAAAAAAGAAGGAGGAAATGACCGGGGCTACCGCCCGTTCATTCAAAACCGTAGAAAGAGTAAGGAATGGTCCTTGAATCCTTTAGGGTGCTGTTGACGTAAACCGACCCGTTGTTGCTGTCATAGAGCCATCCCGAGGCGCTCGCTATCGGGACGGAAGATTGGGAAGTCATCGTGACCATCGACCCCGATGGGCTAGAAGAGCTCGCCACGAAGGCTCCTGTGACTTTCACGGGGTTCACGTTATCGAGATATTGGCTGAAGGAATAAGCGGAAAAAGTGGTCAAGGTGGTGGGCCAAATGCCCTTTTGATCGCCGTAATAGATGTAGATAGCGGAGTGAATGCTATTCAAACTACCCTTGGTCTGGCCTTCCTTGGATTTTTCCAACATCTGGCTAAAACGCGGGATAGCGATAGCGGCCAAGATCCCGATAATGGCCACCACGATCATCAATTCGATCAAAGTAAAACCACGGGGACTCTTAAGAAGTCTCCTCATAACTCACCTCTCCAAAACGACATAAAACAATTTATAACACCTTTGACCCAAAGGCGGATCCGAAATCAGTTTACTACTGAACTAGGTTTATCGAATGTTAAAAAAGGTAGAAAGCTGATATCCGTTAAGAAAGACGCCTTTTAACGCTTTGAACCTTTTGGGCCATGGTTTGGGCCCGGTCCGTTCGGGTTCCGAATTTGAGGGTGGTGGTGATGCGGGGGGCACCCATCCGATGGACCACTTCATGGCACTTTTTGATGGCCTTGAAAACTTGGTCCCACTCCCCTTCGATGTTGGTCCCATAGGCGTGAAGCTGGGTCTTCAGACGAGCCTTCTTGAGGACCTTCTCGCAAGCCGCGATATATTCGGAGACCGACACCCCCACACCCAATGGCACCACGCAAAGATCGGCGATGACTTTCATGCTGATTCACCTTTTGAAAAGATAATGAAGAAATTGGCATTGTCCCAATTTACGCCTGAAAGTGAACCAATTGAAAAGGGGAACATGGCGCGCTCCTTTCGGATCGGTTCAAAATGGGAATTTCAGGAACCCCGCGATCAGACTGCCCAAAGCGCAAAGGAAAAGAACGACACCAAGCGTGACCGAAGAAGGAAGGAAGGCGACATGCGCCTTTTCAGACGGTTTCATGTAAAGGGTTGCCACTACCCGCAGGTAATAATAAGCGGAGATAAAACTGTTCAGGACCGCCACCACGACCAGACCCACACAACCATGGTCCACCGCCAGCTTGAAAATATAATATTTTCCAAAGAATCCGGCCAAGGGCGTCATTCCCGCCAAGGAGAAAAGGAAGACGGCCATGGGAAGGGCCATCCAGGGATTGACGGACCCCAAACCCTTGAAGTCGTCCAGTTCGTTCCTTTTTTCCGCTTCCTGGCTTGCCCAGGAGAGCCAGCCGAAAGCCCCCGCGGTCATCAAGGTGTAGGCCAAAAGATAAAAAGCCACCGCTCTTTCGACCTCGTCAGCCGGGGCGAGGGACGCCACCGACAACCCCACCATGAGATACCCCGCGTGAGCCACGCTGGAATAAGCCAAGAGCCGTTTCACGCTCGTTTGGGTCAAAGCCCCCAGGTTCCCTATCGTCATGGTCAATATCGCCAGGACCACCATGGCCATTGTCCAACTTCCGGGCAGGCCCAAAGGCTCGGCGAAGATACGGGCGAAAGCGCCGAAAGCCGCGGCTTTGACCCCCGTGGAAAGAAAGGCCGACACTGGCGCGGGAGCTCCATCGTAAACGTCCGGCGCCCAACCATGGAACGGCACCAATGCCACCTTGAATCCCAACCCTACGAGCAGGAAAGCCACCGCCAATTTAACGAGAGGGAGCGAAACGCCCCCCTTTTCGATGAACATCCTCAGTTCCTGGAAATGAAGGGTACCCGAGGCCCCATAGAGAAGGGCGATGCCGTAAAGAAGGAACCCCGATGCGAAAACTCCCAACATGAAATATTTGAGGGCCGCTTCGATGGACCGCTCCCGGACCCTGAGGTAGCCCGCCAAAACGTAGGCCGAGAGGGACATCAGTTCCAATCCCACAAAGAAGGTGAGGAAATCCGCCGCCAGGACAAGGCCGAACATCCCGGAGACCGCGAAAAGAAGGAGCGCGTAATATTCCCCTGTCACCGCCTTTTCGCGCCGCAAATAAGAAGCTGAGAAAACACAGGTCAAAAGCGCCGATAGCAGACAGATGCCCTGGAGCGTGAGGGAATAGAGGTCCACCACGACCGCTCCATGAAAAAGAAGCCCCGGCATGGAGTGGCCCGAAAGCAGTTTGAAGACCGAGGAGAGGGAGAAGACCAAAAAGGTCCCGGTCACCACGGGGGCTGCCTTCCGGCCCTCCTCGCCCAGGAAAACCTCCACCAACAAAGCGCTCAACGCGCCCAAAACAACCAACCACAGGGGAAGGAGTCCGGTTAACTCCAGGGGAAGGTGGCTCATGGCCTGTCCCTCTTCTTATCCTTCTCGACCTCTTCTTGTATCCGGCGTTGCTGGGCCGCGAAGTCGGTCATGGCGGGTGGGGGCTTGAGCTTCTCGATGACCTTCATTTGAAGGGTCTTTTCAGTTGGTTGCAGGAAAAAGTTAGGGCTCAATCCCATCCAAAGCACCGCCGCGGCCAAAGGCAAGAGGACGAGTATCTCCCTCAAGGAAAGATCAGCAAGTTTGGGATTTTCCTTCTTGAGGGGCCCTAGGAAAACCTTTCCGTAAAGGTTGAAAAGATACCAAGCGGCCAGAACGAACCCCGCGATGGAGATCAGGGCCAGGACCGGCGTGGCCCTATAAGCCGCAAGTAGGATGAGCCATTCTCCCACGAAACCATTGAACCCCGGAAGGCCAACCGCAGCCAACATCATCCACATGAAAGCGAAAGCCAACAGAGGCATGGTCTTGGCGGCCCCGCCGAAAGCTTGCATTTCGTGGGACCCGCGCCGCTCATAAAGCATGCCTCCCAAAAGGAACAAGCCGGCCATATAGACCCCATGGCTCACCATTTGAAAGAGGCCGCCTTGCAATCCAATGAGAGAAAAGGTGAAAAGCCCCAGAGTGATCATTCCCATGTGGGAAAGGGAGGAATAAGCGACAAGCCGTTTGAAGTCGGTTTGAATGGAGGCCATGAGGGCCCCGTGGAGGACTCCTGCCACCGACAGGACCATGATCCAGGGAGCGAAAGCCTTGGCCGCTTCCGGGAAGAGCGGGATACAGAACCGGAGGATCCCGTAGGCCCCCAACTTCACCATCACCGAGGAAAGCATGACCGTACCGCCCGCGGGAGCCTCGGTATAAGCGTCGGGCAACCAAGCGTGGAATGGGAAGAGGGGCACTTTAATGAAGAACGCCATGGCGAATGCCAAGAAACACCAGAATTGGACGTCCTCAGGAAAGAGATGGTCGAAGATCTTCACGTAATCGAAACTCTTGGCCTCATGGGTGATATAGAGAAGCGCCACCAACATGAGCAGAGACCCGAGCATCGTGAAAAGGACGAATTTCACGGTGGCTTTCACTCGGTTGGGCCCGCCCCAGACGCCGATAAGGAAAAAAGCCGGGATGAGCATCAGTTCCCAGAAAAGGTAAAAGAGGAAAAGGTCCGTGGAAGCCAAGGTCCCGATGACAGCCGATTCCAAAAGAAGGATGGAAGCGTAAAAACCCCTCAGGTTTTTCGTGATGCCGGCGAAACTTCCCCAAAGCACCAAGGGCGTCAGGAAAGTGGTCAAGAGGATGAGCCAAAGGGAAAGCCCGTCCAGCCCTACGCTGTATTGGACCCCCCATTGGGGGACAAGGCCATAATGCTCGGCGAACTGGAACCCCCCATTGGCCGAGTCGAACCCGGTATAGAGGGCCAATGAGAATACGAACACGGTCCCCGAAACCAAAAGGGACAGGGTTTTAGTGACCTTGGGTTGGGGGAAGAACCCCACCAACAAGGCCCCCAGGACCGGCAAGCCGATGAGAGCGGATAGGATCAAGTCGGGACCTCGTTCAATGCAGTATCAAATAGATCAAAAGCGCGGCGCCCAAGACCACGTAAACCAAATAAGCCCGTACGAGCCCCGTTTGGATCCTTTGGGAGGACCGCCCCAAGGACTGGATCCCCGCCACCCCGGCATCGATGATCCGATTGATGAGCAGCGTCTCCACCAGCCGGTCCGATACCCAAGTGGCGAAACCCTTGACACATTTGACCACCGTGACCTCGTAGATCTGGTCCACGTAATATTTCTGTTCCAGCGTTTTCTTGCCGCCGGGGATGAGTTGGACGAGTTGTTTGGAGATGGTGTGCTTGAGGCCATAGATGTACCAGGCCAACCCCATGCCCAACCAGGCCACCAAAAGGGACAAAAGCATCAGGAGGGGTTCCATCTTCGCTGAAACCCCGGTGGGTTGGATGGTGGAAAGATGGAAGAGCGGGTCCAGGTATCGACCTAGCTTGTCCCCTCCGCCGATGGCCTCCGGGATGCCGATCCAACCGATGAAGATGGAACCTAGGGCCAAAACGAGGAGCGGGATGGTCATGACGCGGGGGGATTCGTGCAGATGCTCGAAAGTCTCGGGGTTGCCCTTATATTCGCCGAAGAAGACCATCACCACCAAGCGGGTCATGTAATAAGCCGTCAAGAAAGCTGTGGTCAGCGCCGTGAAATAGAGGATCTGGGGCAGGATGGGCAAGACCGAATTGGGCGTGGCTAAGGCGTCCCAAAGGATCTCATCCTTACTGAAAAAACCTCCGAAAGGAAGGACGCCCATGATGGCCGCCGCGCCCAATAGGAAAGCGATGCTGGTCAAGGGGATGTGCTTGAGCAGGCCCCCCATCTTGCGGATGTCTTGTTCTCCCTTCAGGGAATGGATGACCGACCCGGCCGCCAGGAACAAACAAGCCTTGAAGAACCCGTGAGTGATCAAATGGAAGAGCCCCGATCCGTAAGCGGTGACGCCCACCCCCAGGAACATGAAACCCAGTTGAGAGATGGTCGAATAGGCTAGGACCTTCTTGATGTCGTTCTGGGCCACCGCGATGCTGGCCGCGAAAAGGGCCGTGAGGACACCCACGACCGCCACCACCGAGCAAGCCCAAGGGCTCATGACGAAGAGGAAGTGGAGCCGCGCCACCAAATAAACACCAGCCGTGACCATGGTAGCCGCGTGGATAAGGGCCGAGACCGGCGTAGGACCGGCCATGGCGTCCGGCAGCCATACATAAAGAGGGATCTGCGCGGACTTGCCCGCCGCGCCGAAGAAGAAACAGAGGCAGATGATGGTGGCCGTCAATTCGGTGAAGAGTTGCCGATGTTGCTGGAGATCGTTGAAATTCAATGTCCCAGTGAGGGTGAAGATCATCAACATTCCCGCCACGAAGCCAGCGTCCCCGATGCGGTTGACGATGATGGCCTTCTTCCCCGCGTTGGCCTTGGCTTCGTCCTCGAACCAGAAACCGATCAAGAGATAGGAACAAAAGCCCACCCCTTCCCATCCCAGGAAAAGCACGAGTAGATTCTGGGCCATGATGAGGACTAGCATGGAGAAAAGGAAAAGGTTCAAATAGGCGAAGTAACGACCGAAACCCTGGTCGTCCTTCATGTAACCCACCGAATAAAGGTGGATGAGGCTCGAGACGAAGGTGATGAAGACGATCATCGTGATGGAAAGGGAGTCCAGCTCGAAATTCATCCTCGTGTGGAAGGCGCCTACCTCGATCCAGTCAAAGAGCTCTTGGACCAGGGTCTGCCCTTCCTTGAGCGAGTTGAAGTGGATCATGGTGAACCAAGCGGCGACAAAGGAAAGGATAGCCGCGCCGCATCCGATGGTGCCATAAAGTGCCGAAGGAAAAGAGACCTTGCCCCGGGAGGCGATCAAGCTCAATAGACCGTTCACCAGCGCGCCCAAAAGGGGCGCCGCGGCGACCACCCAGATCCAATCGTATTGGACCAAGGCGCTATGTTGAAGATAACCCGTTCCTAGCATTTTCATCCCTTAATAAAATATAAATACCTGTCATTGCGAGGAATGCCCACCGAATAGGTGGGCGTCCATGACGAAGCAACCTCAGTTTTAAAAAGTCTATCCTTTTAGGCTTTTGAACAAGTCCAGGTCCACCGTCTCTTTCAACCGGAACAAAGCGATCACGATGGCCAGCCCCACGCAAGCTTCCGCCGCGGCCACCGCCACCACGAACAGCACCACCACGTGGCCCGTCAGGTCCCCATTGATGCGGGAAAAGGTGACGAACGAAAGGTTCACGGCGTTCAACATCAGCTCCAGGGACATCAGGGCCACGAAAAGGTTCTTGCGCGAAAGCACGCCCGCCACGCCGATCCCGAATAGGACGGCCGACAACACCAGATAATGCGTGGGTGTTATGGGAAATAAGATCTCCATGCAAAACCTCTAATTCTGAATTTTGAATTCTTAATTTTAAATTGTGGTGCGTTTTAAATTTAATTAAAAATTCAAAACTTAAAATTAAAAATTGCCTTTCTAAAGTTTCCTTTTCGCCAAGACCAAGGCACCCACTACCGCCACCAACAAGAGGAGTGAAAGCATCTCAAAGGGGAACATATAGTCGGTGAACAATTTTTCACCCACGCTGGCGATATTCCCGAACCCCGGCGCCAGGGACGCCGCGCCCCAATGGCCCGAGGGAAGAACGGTCATAAAGACCGGCCCCAAGACGATCCCCAAAACCCCGATCAGGCACAAGACCACCGTCAGGGACTTGGCTTTCAGGGGCTTCAAATCGTCCGGATGCAAGTTGAGCAACATGATGACGAAGATCATCAGCACCATAATGCCCCCCGCATAGACCAGGACCTGGATGATGGCCACCAAACTGGCGGACAGCGTCGCGTAAAGGGCCGCCAGGGCTGAGAAGGCCCCCACCATGGCCAGCGCCGAGGCGATGGGATTGGTACGGGTGATGACCACCAGGCCCATTCCCACTAAGACCGCCGCCAGGATGTAAAAAACAACCGCTTCAAGCATTCACAACTCCCTATATGACGTTACGGATTCGCGTGCGGACCGTGCGTCCAGATGACCGGCCGGGGCGGATTATAGTCCGGCACGATGTCCTTGTTATCGTGATCCATCAAGAATTCTTTGTGATACACCAGGCTTTCACGTGTGTAATCGGCCACCGCGATGTCCGGAACGTCCATGCGGATGGCGTCCAGGGGGCAGGCTTCCACGCAGAACCCGCAATAAACACAGCGAAGCATATCGATGTCGAATTTTTCCGGGAATTTTTCGATGTCCGGATTCGGGGATTCGGCGGCCAGGATATGGATGCATTCGGCCGGGCAGACCGTGGCGCAAAGCATGCAAGCCGTGCAGCGGGGGGTCTCATCCTCGCGCTTCATCAAACGGTGGCGGCCCCTTTCGGTGGGCGGAAGGTCCTTCTTTTGTTCCGGGTAAAAGATGACCGGCATGCGCTTGGGATCGAAGAGGTTTTTCAGGACGTGGCCCATCGTGAGGAAAAGTCCTTGAAGGACCTCCACTAGATAGAACCGCTGGGTTCCTGTTATTTCCGACCGTTCAACTACTTTCATTTTTTCTCCTCACAAAAACTTCCAACACAAAGACTCTAAGCCAGCAAGAACACCTTTTGTTCACAAACCCAAGTCTTACTTCGTGTCTTTGTGGCTTCGTGTTGGCTTTATTTTTGGGCCAACAAAACAATACCCGTGACCAACAGGTTCAATAACGCCAACGGCAACATCAGCTTCCAGCCCAGGTTCATCAATTGGTCATAGCGGAACCGAGGCAGTGTCCAACGTACCCACACGAACAACCAGCAGAAGAAAAGCACTTTGGTCAAAAGGCAGAGCATCTGGAGCAGAGCGGACAGGACAGGCGGGGCCCAAACCGGCAAGACCAGGGTGAAGGCGCAAACCAAAAGACCCGATCCCAAGGCGGCTTTGAAGAAACCCAGACCCGAAAGAATGAAAGGTTCCATCCGCTTCATACCGCCGGCATAAAGACCCTTTTGTTGCTGGGCCTTGACCCGGATAAGGTAACCGAAAAGACCGCCGCCAATGATCATGAGCAAGCTCAAGATCGCCAGCACCCGGCGGGGATGGGCCAAGAGCACCGCCGTAGGGGCATAGGGCAGTTGGTACCCGCCTAGGAACAGGGTGGAGATCATGAAGGATGCCGCTACCATGTTGGAATATTCGGCCATGAAAAAGAGCGCGAATTTCACGCTGGAATATTCGATGTGATACCCGGCCACCAGCTCGGACTCACCTTCGGCCAGGTCGAAGGGGTTGCGGTTGGTCTCGGCGAAGGAAGCCACCAAAAAGGTGATGAACCCGATGGGCTGAAGGAACATTCCCCAATTGGGGAGGAACAAGGACTGGCCCCAAGCCGTCAGGGTCTTCCCTTGGGTCTCGACGATGCCGCCCACTTCCACGCCTTGGTAGACCATGAGCAGACCGACCACCGCCAGCCCCATGGAAAGCTCATAGGAGATCATCTGGGCCGAGGAGCGAAGCCCGCCCAAAAGGGAGAATTTATTATTGGAAGCCCAGCCCGCCATCATGACGCCGAAAACCCCCATACTGGTAATGGAAAGGATGTAAAGCACGCCCACACCCAAATCGACCGCTTGGAAACGAATGACATGGCCCATCAGCTCGATGGGAGCGGCCAGGGGAATGATGAGAAGGGGCAAAAGGGACAGGGTCATGGACCAGAGCGGCGCCAACAGGTAATAGAACTTGTTCGCGTGCGAAGGCGTGATGTTCTCTTTCATCAACAGCTTCACCACATCCGCGAAATTATGGATCATGCCGAAAAGCCGGAAGCCTAATATCTCCGCCCGGTTGGGTCCGATACGGTCTTGGATGATGGCGCTTCCCTTCCGCTCCAACCAAATGAAGAAGGGGATGAACTGGAGAGGGGTCAACCACATGACCACCACCATCACCGCGATATTGATAAGAGTAAAAAGGTGACTATCCAAAAAAAACCTCCGAATCCTTACCACGGAGACACGGAGACACGGAGAAAATCACCCAGCTTTTTTTTAAAAACATAAAGCTTTGCCTTTCTCTGTGACTCTGTGCCTCTGTGGTGAATGCGTTAGGTTTCATGTTTTTACTTTTCCGACGACGTTCGGTTGGGCCTTCACATTCTTGAAGGGTTCAGGCGCTACCGGCGGCAGGTCCAGCACCACACCCGTGGAGGGGATGGCATTGAAGGTCAGCCCTTTCAAAGCGGGCACTTCCTTCGCCATGGCGTTGAAGACTTCGGCGGGGTCGTTGAAATTGAATCCTTCCAGTTTCAGGGCCTTGGCTAGGCGGGCGACCCACATGGAGCCTTCCACCATATCCGGATTGTCCCGCTCGAAAGCCTGGCGGAACCTTTGCAGGCGGCTAGTGGCGTTCACGAAGGTGCCGTTCTTCTCGATGAAGGTTTTCACCGGGAAAAGGCAGGAAGCCGCCTCGGCGGTCTTGGTCTTGTGAACCGACAACACGATGAGCGCCTTGACCTTTCCGTAGACCTTCTTGGCCCTCTCTTCGTCCTGCCCGTAGGGATTGTTGTGCATCATGATGACCGCTTTGAACTCGCCCTTCTCAAGGCGGGTCAAAAGGTCCTTACCTTCAGTGTCGATTCCCAGGAGCTTCAAGCCCTGGCGGTTGGGCATCTTATCGGCCAATTTGAGGATATCGTCCGCCTCGCCTTCCTTGCCCCAGAAAGGCGCGGCCAAGTTCTTCACGTTGAACTTCTTCTCGAAGAGCTTCTTTAGGAGATAGTTATCTTCCAAGGCGCCCGCAGGGGAGGCGATGCCCGCCACATCGTTGGGGGAAAGGCCTTCCAATAGCTTGGCGATCTCGGCAATACCTTCCGAAAGGCTCCGGATGCTGTGGCCCATCCGCACTTCCTCGAGCCGATGCGTCTGGTAATAGTCAAAAGAGAACCGGCCTTCGTCGCACATCCAGGTCTTGTTGAGCTCGGCGTTCTCCCGGGGCATGAAACGGTAGATCTTGCCCTTATTGTGCTCCACGGTCATGTTGCAGCCCCGGGCGCATCCATGGCAGATCGATTCGGTTTTCTTGAGGAACCAGACCCTTTGTTTGAACCGGAATTCCTTGAGGGTCAGGGCTCCCACGGGGCAGACATCAGTGACGTTACCTGAATAGGCGTTGTCCAGCCGCACCCCGGGGAAGATATCGAGCTTGGATTCATGCCCCCGGTTCACGATGCCCAGTTCGGAGGTCTTGGGCACCTCGTCCACGAAACGGATACAACGGGTGCAAAGCACGCAACGTTCCTGGTCGAGCAGGATGTGCTCGCCGATATCCTCGGCCTTGCCGCCCTTGAAGTAACGGGGCACGCCGCGGCGGAAATCGTAAAGGCCGTATTCCATATATTGGTTCTGGAGCTTGCACTCCCCCGCCTTATCGCAGACCGGGCAATCCAAGGGATGGTCGAGAAGCAGCATTTCCAGGGCGCTCTTTTGCGCTTGTTTGGCCTTGGGCGAAAGGGTATGGATGACCATCCCCTCGGCTACCTTGGTGTTACAGCCGACGGTCAACATGTTCCCCTTGGGACCTTCGATCTCCACCATGCAGGTGCGGCAATTGCCCGCCACGGGCAGATAAGGGTGATAGCAGAAATGCTCTAGCTTCATGTCGTTGTCGAGCACCGCTTGGAGCACGTTCGTGCCGTCTTTGACTTCCAGTTGCTTGCCGTCGACGGTGATCTTGGCCATTAGGACACCGCCCCAGGAACCGCGACCGGCGCGCTCTTGCAATATTTACGGAAATCATCCGGGAACTTCTTGAGGAAACTACGCACTGGCATGGCCAGGGCCGCCGAAAGCACGCAGATGGTCTTGCCTTCCATGTTGTCGGCGATCTCCAGCATCAGGTCCAGCTCTTTGGTCGTGGCTTCCCCGTCCAATATCTTTTTCATCAGCCGGTCTTCCCAGGCCGTTCCTTCGCGGCAGGGCGTGCATTGCCCGCAGGACTCGTGGGAATAAAAGTGGGTTAGGTTCTTCAACACCTTCGCCATGTCCGTATGTTCGTTCATGATGATGGCGCAACCCGTACCGAACATGGTCTTGTGGTCTCGCATGCTTTCATAACTAAGGGCCAGGTCTTCGCATTCTTTCGCCGTGAGCACCGGGCAGGAAGAACCCCCCGGGATGACGGCTTTGAGAGCTCCGCCCTTCAATCCCTTTCCATACTTCTCGATGAATTCCATCATCGGGAGCCCGAAAGGCATTTCCCAATAGCCGGTTTGGTTCACGTGGCCTGACAGGCCGAAGATATGAGTGCCGGAGGATTCTTTGGTGCCGATGGCCGTATAGGCGGCGGCTCCGTTAGCGATGATCCAAGGCACGGACGAGAGGGTCTTCACGTTGTTGATGATGGTCGGGCATCCGAAGAGACCCACGACCGCCGGAAAGGGCGGCTTGATACGCGGCTTGCCGGGTTTTCCCTCGAGGGATTCCAAAAGCCCCGTTTCCTCGCCGCAGATATAGGCCCCCGCACCACGATGCACATAGACTTCCAGGTCGAACCCGGACCCTTGGATATTCTTGCCTAAGTAACCGGCCTTCTTGGCTTCTTCGATGGCGGCGTTCAAGCGTTTGACCTGGTGGGCGAATTCACCCCGGCAATAGATGTAAGCCGTATGACAATTGATGGCGAAACTGGCGCAGATGATGCCTTCAAGAAGCAAATGCGGGTCGTTCATCAGGAGGAACCGGTCCGAAAAAGTCCCGGGTTCGCTCTCGTCGGCGTTGACCGCCAGATAAATGGGCTTACCCGTGTTCTGGGGCACGAAGGACCACTTCATCCCCGCCGGGAACCCGGCGCCGCCACGGCCCTTCAGGTTCGAGGCCTTCACTTCGTCAATGACCTGAACGGGGGTCATGGTGAAAAGCTTCTTCAAGGAAGCGTAACCGCCCGTCTCAAGGAACACCTTGAGCGTGTGGCTATCCTTCAAGCCGAACCGTTTGGTCAATTGTGGTTCAAAATCCGCCATGTTTTTCCTATTACTTCTTTTTGAGTTCGTCGATCAACTTCGCGGTGCTTTCCGGTGTCAGGTTCTCGTGATAATCGTCATTCACCTGCATGCAGGGCCCCGTGTGGCAAGAGGCCAGGCATTCCACGGTCTGGTAACTGAACTGTCCGTCCTTTGTGGTCTCACCGTTCTTGATGCCCAACTTGGCTTGGACGGTTTTCTTGATCTCTTCGGACCCGTTCAATAAACAGGAAATGGTCTGGCAAACCTGCAGGTGATATTTCCCCGGTTTTTGTTTCTGGTACATGGTGTAGAAGCTAGCGGTCTCAAGGACTTGCGCGGGAGAGCACCCCACCAGCTTAGCCACGGCCAACATAGCATCGGTCGAGATCCAGCCGAACTCCCGTTGGGCCAACCAAAGGGCGGGCAATAGGGTCGCGCGCCGCACCGGGTAACGGGCGGCGATGTCCTCGAATTCTTTTTTGACTTCGGGTTTAAATTCAACCGGCATTAAAACTCCCATTCTTCATCTGCGTTCTCTGCGGCTCCGCGGTTAAAAGACTTATCTATCCAATTCACCGGCGATGATGTTGATCGAACCTAAATTCGCCACCGCGTCCGCGATCATGACCCCCTCGATCATCTCGTGGAAAGCCGCGAAGTTCATGAAGCAGGGCGGCCGGCATTTGACCCGGTAGGGGTTCTTGCCGCCGTCCGCCACGATATAGAAACCCAGTTCCCCATTGGCGGCCTCGGTGAAGTCATAAACCTCGCCCGCCTCGGGACAGATGCCATGCATGATGATCTTGAAGTGGTTCATCAGGCCTTCGATGTTGCCGTAGGTCTGTTGTTTGGGCGGCAGCGCCACCCGCTTGTCCTCGCTCAAGATCGGGCCCCCGGGCAATTTGGAAAGCGCCTGCTCGATGATGTGGATGGATTCCTCGATCTCGTAGAAACGGATGAAGATACGGTCGTAAACGTCGCCCACCGAACCCACGGGCACGTCGAACTTGAAGTCCTCATAGTGGTAATAGGGCTCGGTCTTGCGCAGGTCGTATTCCACGCCCGAGGCCCGAAGGGTAGGTCCGGTCCAACCATAAGAGATGGCCTTTTCCTTCGAAACGACGCAAACGCCTTTGGTGCGGTCCAAGAAGATCTTGTTCTTGGAGATGAGTTTCTTCACATCTTTGACGGCCGTTTGGATCTCCTTCATGACCGCCTTCACTTCATCCCCGAAACCCGGATAAACGTCCCGGGAGAGGCCCCCGATACGGGTGTAACTGGAGGTCAATCGCGCGCCGCAGAGTTTTTCCAGGATGTTGTAGACCCGCTCCCGGGCGTTGAAGGAATACCAGAAGTTCGTCAGGGCCCCGATGTCCACCAGGTTGGCCCCCGCGCAGACCAAATGGTCGATGATGCGGTTGAGCTCGCAGGTGATGACCCGGATATAGAGGGCCCGCTCGGGCACCGTGATGCCCAGCATGCGTTCCACTGCCTTGCAGAAGCCCACGTTGTTCATGATGGCCGACACGTAATTGAGCCGGTCCGTGTAGGGGATGCACTGTTGGAAGGTATGGGCCTCGCAGTCCTTCTCGAATCCGCGATGCAGATAACCGATCTCGGTCACGGCGGTGACGATGGTCTCTCCGTCCAGGGCGCAAAGGGCCCGCAAGGTGCCGTGGGTGGCCGGATGACTGGGACCCAGATTCACCATGACCAGGTCTTTTCGGTCCTTGGCCTTGGGCGCGTCCAGACCGGAAGAAGAAGTGGGCAGGAGGGTTTTGGGATCGATGCCGGTGCTCATTCCCACCCCTTCTGCTTGAGTTTGATCTCCATCTCGTCCATCAACGACTCGTTGGCCGACAGCCATTGCCGCCGGGTAATGGGATAGTCCTTGCGCAAGGGATGCCCCACGAACTCATGGTGGTTCAGGAGCCTTTTCAAATTCGGATGACCGCCGAAACGAACGCCCATTTGATCGAAAGCTTCCCGCTCCAGCCAATCGGCATTGGCATAAAGGGTCGCGATGGAGGGAACATGGGGTTCACCCTCAGGAACAATGACCTTCAATTGAAGACGGTGACCTTTGCTTAAGGACTTTAGGATATAAGCCACGCCAAAGCGGTCGCCCGTCCAACCCGCGAAAGTGGAATAGTCGATGGAGACCAGGTCGATGAGCATATTGAAAGCTAGGTCCGCGTCGTCACGGAGGGTCTTGATGACCTCGGCGACCTTGGAGGCGTTCACCTGGATCTCCAAATATCCATAACGGTCCGTGGAACCTTTCACGGCCGCAGGGAATTTTTCAGTTAGGTTTTTAAGAAGCTCTTCGTTGTTCATTCGCCTTTAGCCTTTAGCTGTTAGCGGTTAGCTGATGGCTAAGAGCCACCCGCCACCGGCCGTCTTTAATAGTCGAAATGGGGTTCCTTGGCCTTGAACTGCGCCGCCGGGGTCGTGTTAGGGTTGTCGATCTTGTGTTGGAGCTTGATGACGGCTTCCAGGATGGCCTCGGGCCGCGGGGGACACCCGGAGATATAAACATCCACCGGGATGATCTGGTCGATGCCTTGGACGGTGCAGTAGTTGTTATAGAACCCGCCGGCGGAAGCGCAAACCCCCATCGAGATGACCCATTTGGGCTCGCACATCTGCTCGTAGATCTGCTTGAGGACAGGGGCTTGCTTGAAGGTGACCGTGCCAGCCACGAGGAGCAGGTCCGACTGCCGGGGAGAGAAACGCACCAACTCGGCCCCGAAGCGCGAGATGTCGAACACCGAGGAGACCGCGCCCATGAACTCAATGGCGCAGCAGGCCGTACCGAAGGGCATGGGCCAAAGGGAGTTCTTTCGCCCCCAGGCGATGACCGCGTCCTTGCGGGTGGTGATAGCGGGGAACCCTTCGCCGGTCATTCCCATTCCAAGGCTCCCCTCTTTAAAAGATAGAACCAACCGAAGGCGAGGACCCCGAGGAAGCCCA
>CAZLND010000008.1:0-3681 GCA_964560635.1 uncultured bacterium
CATGAGCATGGAAGCCCGCACGGTGAATATGGATTTCAGCTATGGAAGCAGTTTTGCCGAGGGTACTTCGGAAGCTTATGAGCGCCTGCTTTTGGATTGTATGTTGGGCGATGCCACACTCTTTATCCGCGGTGACGAGGCGGAAGCCGCCTGGGGAGCTTTGATGCCGGTCTTGACCCAATGGGAGACCACCGAGCCCGCGGGGGATTTCCCCAATTACGAGGCGGGAAGCTGGGGTCCGGTGGCCGCCGACCGCATGCTGGAAAAACCCTGGCGTAAGTGGAGACGATTGTGACGACTACAGCCCAGAGCATTGAAAAGGACCTGGCCGACCTTTGGAAGCAAGGCCCCGAAGAGAATGTCAAAGGGGCCGGACTTCAAAAGGTCTATACCACCAACTTGGTGGCCTATGCCTCGGGCCACGATGAGGGCTACCGGGTCGAACAGATCTTGAACGACCTGGCCGAGGACCATCCGGGGCGTTACATCCTTATCCGTCCCGCCGCCGACCCCACCGAACCCGCCTTGCGCCATTACGTTTCCGGGCATTGTTTTTTCGAGGAGGGACGCGAGAAAAGGATCTGCTGCGACCTGGTCAAGCTGGTGGCCCAAAAGGATGTCATTGAGAACCTTTATGGGTTCACCTTTTCACTTTTGCTTCCCGACCTACCGGTGGAATTTTGGTGGCCGGGGGACCTGCCTTACAACAACGTCTTCTTTGACAAGATGGCGGAGGAGTCCAACCGGGTTTGGGTGGATTCGTCCAAGTTCAAGGAGCCCATCAAGTCCATCGCCCGTCTATCGGCTTTTTGGGACAAACGATATCACCCCACCCTTTTGGAAGACCTCAATTGGGTGCGTCTCAAACGCTGGAGGGCGCTCATCGCCGAATTGTTCGACGGGGTTTGGGCCAAATATCTGGGCCATATCCGCCAAGTCACCATTGAATATGGAGAGGGAAGCCAACCCACCCGCAGTTTCCTTTTGGCCTGCTGGCTGGCGGCCCAATTGGGTTGGAAATACACCGGACCCCGTTTTTCGAGCTATCCGAACCAGCTGGAGTTCGAGAGTCCTGAAGGTCCGGTCCAAGTTCTATTGAAACCCGTTCCCGTGCCGGATCCTTCGCTAGACCGCATTTTTGCCATAGGACTGGTGACCGACGGCGTGGAACCGGGCATTTTCACGGTCGTTCGTGACGAAGACCCCCATTGTGTCGTCGTCCGGTCCGAGATCAGTCACAAGCTGGCCTTTTCCCGCACCGTCACTTTTGAGCATCTGCATACCAACGAACTATTACATGTGGGGCTCAAGCATTTGGAACCGGACCCGGTCTGGAAAAAGACCCTGGCTTTCGCTGGGACATTATTGGAAAAACCGGACCTGACCCAAACCCGGTAGGAAAATAACTCTTACCACGAAGTACACGAAGTTGATGAAGTGAACCCTAAAAGGCTTTTTCAGAAGATCAAAAGCCTTACTTCGTGTGCCACCCATCTTTTCAATGCATTAAAGAGGGTGGTACTACCCCGCATGGTTCGCCAGCGAACCATGCCAAAGGGGTGCCCTTGTTGTACTTGGTGGTGAGAGAATTGTTGGGATACTTGGAATTCAGTGAAGAGGCTGGTTAAAATCGAGTAGTGGACAGCTGGAATTGTCCTATCCGTCCCGCCCCTTTGGGGCCTGGGCCCGGCGGATAAAGCGGGGCCCCGTTGTGGAGGAAAAAATGCCGCAAGCCAAGAAGAAACCTTCCAAATCCCCTCAAGCCAAGAAAACCAAACCCAAAGCCGCCAAGGTTCCCGTGAAGAAAGCGACGCCCAAGGCCCCCGCGAAACCGGCCAAGCCAAAGGTCGTGAGCTTCCATCCCGAATTACGTATCCATGCCACGCCCGAGACCTTGTTCCAAGAGACGGCCCATCTGGTGATGCAGTTCTCCCGTGAATCGGTCAATGAACGAGGCCGTTTCGTGGTGGCCCTTTCCGGCGGTTCCACCCCCAAGGGGTTGTTCCAACAACTCACTGAAGAACCTTACCTATCACTTCTCCCCTGGGCCAAGACCTTTGTCTTTTGGGTGGATGAGCGTCATGTTCCCCTAACCCATGAGACCAGCAATTACCGCATGACCCAGGAATACCTGCTTTCCAAGGTGCCTATCCCGAAGGAGAATATCTTCCCGGCTACCAACGGCAGTTTACCGGTGGAACAGGCGGCCTCGGCCTATGAGATCAAACTGGGGAAATTCTTCGGGGCTGGAAATTTACCCCGCTTCGACCTGGCCCTCTTGGGAATGGGGGACGACGGCCACACGGCCAGTCTTTTCCCGGGCTTTCCCCAATTGAATGAGCAGCATCATTGGGTGGTGGGTTATTTCGTGGATAAAGAGCGCAAGGAAAGGGTGTCGTTGACCTTCCCCGTCCTGAACGCCGCCCGGTTGCAGTTACTAATGGCCGAGGGTTCCAAAAAGGCCGAACGTTTGAAGGATGTGTTGGAAGGGCCGTCGGACCCGCCCCGCTATCCTGTGCAGTACTTGCGCCCCGTTGACGGGCGCCTGATCTTTGCCGTGGATGTCGCCGCCGCTTCCTTGTTAAAACGTAAATAGTTGTCATTGCGAGGAATGCCCGTTGAATAAGCGGGTGTTCATGACGAAGCAACCTCAGTTCAATAAAATATTTCCCATGGGAGACCGTATGAAAAAATTCTCGGCTGCCTTAATTATGACGGCTATTCTTTTTTTGACGAGTACGGTGTTAGCTCAACAGACCAAAGAAAGCGTCATCGCGGCCTATATCCAGGCCAGTAAAGCCAAATTGTCCCCGGCGTTCCAGCGGGCCCTGACCCCGGGCGCCAAACTGGGGGCCGAGATCCCTCATGGGAATTTTCTCTACGATCTTTCAACCGAAAAATTGAATGGCACAGGTATTCCCCGAGCGGTCAAGTCCGGGAGTGAGAAGACTCCCATAGAGCACGCTCATTTTTTCAGATTAGGGGGCTTTTCTTTTGTCAACGCTGAATACCAAGGCAATATCTCGGAGCTTTACATCAAGAAGAAGGGCGGGCGTTACAAGTTCTTGTTCCACTTCGACGCCTGCAACAAGATCTATCTCCTCAAGCCCGGCGAGAAGGCCCCGCCTTTCCTGGTCATCCGCGTGTCCAACTGCTCCATTCCTGACAATTGGCAAGAGACGGTTTATCAAATGAGCAAGAGCGGAAGGTTGGAGGAAGTTGGGCATTTGGGAGGACAAAAAGCGAAGGTCCAATTGGTGGACTTGGATAACGATGGGGTGTTGGAACTTATCAATTCCACGACCACCAACCATTATCCGGCGGACCTGGAAGCGCAATTGAAGGCCTTGCCGGGCTATCAGGAACCCACGGGGCCGGTGTTGAACGATAATATCGTCTATAAGTGGAACGGGACGGAGTGGGCTAAGACCGCCGAATTCTACGACCAGGTGGAATAGTGGTATTTGACTGAAGTGATATTGGTATTAGGTCGATCGTTGATACCGTTCTCATGACCACTTCCTGAAGTAAAATTGATTTCTGAACTTTTTTTGAAGCAGTTTTCTCCCCGTTTCTTTTGTTTATCCACACAAGAACCATTCGATTGCGATATGATTCCCCCTCGATTCTAGAACGCCTTCATTTTGTCCTCGATACTTCGGATCAATCCTGCTTAAGGGA
>CAZLND010000008.1:3691-22944 GCA_964560635.1 uncultured bacterium
GCAAATGATCGCTGAAGAGTTCATCAATAATGGGGACCCTTTGGGATGGTTCGAGAAGGTCTACACCAACGCTAATGGGGACGTGCTTTCCATACCCTGGGTCAATCTATCGCCCCATCCCATGCTCATGGAGTGGCTTCAAAAACATCACCGGCGTGAAGAGGGCCTGAGGGCCTTGGTCATCGGTTGTGGCCTGGGGGACGACGCCGAGGAACTGGCCCGTGGTGGGTTCAAGGTGACCGCCTTTGATATTTCTCCCAGGGCCATCGAATGGTGCAAGGAAAGGTTCAAGAATTCCCCGGTGGATTATCAGGCCATGGACCTGTTCAAAACACCCGACGAATGGCGACACTCCTTCGACTTTGTTTTAGAGAGCCGAACGCTCCAGTCCCTTCCGCTGTCCTTTCGCAAGCAAGCGATCGAACACATCGCGAGATATGTGGGGCTTTTCGGGAAATTACTGGTGGTTGCCCGAGGGAAGGACCTGGAACAGGAAGTGGAAGGCCCGCCCTGGCCCTTGATCAAGTCTGAATTGCAGGCCTTTAAAAGGTGCGGGTTAAAGGAAATGTTCCTGGAGGACTATCTGGACCAAGAAACCCCTCCCAAAAGGCATTTTTGCGCGGCCTATGTCGCTATCGACCCGCAGTTGATCGAAGAGGCGAAGCCGAGGGGTTGATCAAGAGATGGGTCTTTCCCATTTTTCGACGCTGCCTGCGATGACCCTGAACGAAGGATGGGGTTTGATCTGTTGGGATTTTAGTAAGGTCTTCATGCGTAAAGGGCCCCGGCGTCGTAGTTTCTTCCGCAAGTGTTCCCATTCATATCGCAATTGACCACGAGTAACGGTGATCTTGCGCAGGGCTCCCTTGGCGTTCTTTACTTTATCCCTCGTGAAGGAATAACCCCGTCGATCGGCTTCATTCCAAATTTCCAATAAATAATGACCAATAGCGGCTTTTGGCGAGGAGTGTTGCTTGAAGCGGAGCAGTTGGGGATGGTTGCGGTAGCCCTTGGTCTTTCCCTGCAGGACTTTTTGGGCCAAAAGGCCTTCCCGCCAAACGGCGAGCAGGCCTTTTGTGTCGAGATAACTTGGATGAAGGGACCAAAGGCGCAAGGTCTGTTAGGTCAGGCTTTCCTTGGCCGCTTTCACCACGTTCTCAGGGGTGAAGCCCAGATTCTTCATAGCCACATTTCCGGGCGCGCTGGCGCCAAAGCGTTCCAGGGTCACGAAGCGGCCCTTGTCCCCAGCGAAACGATGCCAGCCGAAGGAAGTTGCGGCTTCCACCACCACCCGGGCTTTCACCGAAGGCGGAAGGACTTCCTCTTGATAGGCCTTAGATTGGGCGTTGAAAAGCTCACAAGAAGGGAAGCTCACGACCCGGGCCGCGACGCCTTCCTTCTCCAGCATCTCCTGGGCTTTGAGGCAAAGTTGGACCTCGGAACCGGTGCCCATGAGGATGACCTGCGGCTTGCCGCCCTTGGCTTCCGAAAGGATATAAGCGCCTTTCAAAAGTCCCGAGGCGGGCGCCAATTTGGTACGGTCAAAAGTCGGCACGGCCTGGCGGGTGAAGACCAAGGCGGTGGGCGCGTTCTTGCGGTTCAAGGCCGTCAGCCAAGCGTAGATGGTCTCGTTGGCATCCGCGGGACGGATGACACAGCTGTTGGGGGTGGAGCGCATGGCGGCCAGGGTTTCCACGGGCTGATGGGTGGGGCCGTCCTCGCCTTGACCGATGGAATCGTGCGTGAAGACGAAGATGGACTGCACGCCCATCAAATGGGCCAACCTAAAGGCCGGTTTCATATAGTCGTTGAACATGAGGAAGGTTCCGCCGAAGGGGATGACGCCCCCATGCAGGGCCATGCCGTTCAAGGCCGCGGCCATGGCGTGTTCCCGGATACCGAAATGGAAAACGCGGTTCTGGTAGTTACCCGCCTCGAAATCTTTCCCGCCCTCGATGAGAGTGTCGTTCGAACCGGCCAAATCGGCCGAGCCCCCGAAAAAGAAGGGGACTTCCTTGGCGATGGCGTTGATGGTCTTCCCGGAGGCCTGGCGTGTCGCCAAACCCTTTTCGTCGGCGGGGAATACCGGAAGTTTCTTTTCCAAGTCCGGCGGCAGGTCCTTAGCGAGGGAAAGGGTGAATTGCTTGAAGCCCTCGGGATCCTTCTTGATACGTTCCTTGCCCCGCTCGTTCCATTCGGCCTCAGCTTTCTTGCCCTTCTCCACTGATTCCAAACAACGTTTCTTGGCTTCCTCGGGGATGTGGAAAGTCGGTTCCTGCGGCCATTTGAAGAAGTCTTTTGTCTTCTTGATGTCCTCCGGCGACAGGGGTGAGCCGTGCGCCTTGGCGTTGTCCTGCAGGGGGCTTCCATAACCGATGTGGGATCGAACGGCGATGATGGAAGGCCGGTTCGTTTCGGCTTCGGCGGCGGTCATGGCCTTGTCCAGGGCTTCCAGGTCGTTGGCGTCGTCCACCCTTAAGGTGTGCCAGCCATAGGCCTCGTAACGCTTGAGGACGTCCTCGGAGAAAGCCAGCTTGGTGTCCCCTTCGATGGAGATATGGTTGTCGTCGTAGATCACTTTTAATTTGGAAAGTTTCAAATGGCCGGCCAGGGAGCAGGCCTCGTGGGAGACGCCTTCTTGAACATCGCCATCAGAAACGATGACCCAGGTCCGGTGGTCCACCAGGTCCTTTCCGCAACGGCCGGCCATGATGGCCTCGCCCATGGCGAAACCCACGGCGGTGGCGATGCCTTGGCCCAGGGGACCAGTCGTGGTTTCCACACCGTCGGTATGGCCGAACTCGGGATGGCCGGGGGTCTTGCTTCCCCATTGCCGGAAAGCCTTTAGGTCGTCCAGGGTGACCTTATAACCGTGGAGATGGAGCAAGGCATAAATGAGCATGGAACCGTGGCCCGCCGAAAGCACGAAACGGTCCCGGTCTACCCATTGGGAATTGGCGGGGGAGTGTTTCAGGTGACGGCTCCAAAGCACATGAGCGGCGGGAGCCATGCCCATGGGCATGCCCGGGTGGCCGGAATTGGCTTGGCGGGTCGCGTCCACCGCCAACATGCGGATAGTATCAACAGCCAGTTTGTCGGCTTGGTCGAAAGGTTTGTTCATGAAAGTTCCTCAAGAATGATTTGGATGGTGAAAAATCCGGGATGTCGATAGATGGTTTTACAGCGGCTGGCGGCTCCTAAAGCCCCCTTGCAGGGAATGCCAATGCGAGATCTCGGCTTCCCCTTCCTTCCAACAAAGAAAGATGACTTCCTGTCCACGACGGCTGTAGAAGTCGATCAATCCGGCGTCCAGGTCCTTCAAATGGGCGCCCGATTGGAACAACTCATCCAGTTTTTCCTCGAATTGCCGGGTTTGGTAATGAAAGGCTTCCATCAGTTTTGTCACGGCGGCTTGGCCGGCGGGGGACAGCTGGCCCTTGGAATCGGAGGCGGTCATTTCCTCGATCTCGATCTGGGCCTCGGTTCGCAAGATGACCCCGCGTTGTTCCCGCAAGGACCTCAGGCTCAAGCGGACCTGCGGCAGAAGCGCGTTGGCTTCGTCCAGGGTCAATAACTTGACTTTCGCTTCCTCGTTGGCCACGACTTCCACCCTTGGCTATTCTTGGCGCCATTTTAGTTTTATCCCGCCAAGCAAAACAAGGCGAAAAGAGGCCTTTCGCGTGAGAGTAGCGGGTTTGCGGCCAAGCTCGCGGGTTTTCTCTCCGGAAAATTCGTCAGGGAGGGCTTGAACCCGAAATGGTGGATTTGGATACTACTGCTCTCTTGAAGAGCGATGGAAAAAGTTAAATCAACAAGGAGGTTGTTATGCCAGTTCAAGTGGGACAAAAGGCCCCTGATTTTCAGTGCCAAGCGGTGATGCCGAACGGCGAATTCAAGGAGATCAAGCTCTCCGACTATAAGGGTAAGTGGGTCGTGTTGTTCTTCTATCCCCTGGATTTCACTTTCGTTTGCCCGACCGAGATCAAGGCTTTCAACGAAAAGTTCGATGAGTTCCAAAAGATGAAGGCGGAGATCATCACCTGTTCCACCGACAGCAAGTTCAGCCACAAAGCCTGGCAGGAGAAGGACCTGGGCAAGTTGAAGTTCCCCCATTTGGAGGACAATTCGCACCAGATCTCCCGCGCCTATGGTGTCTTGATCGAGGACAAAGGTTTCGCCCTTCGCGGTACCTTCATCATCGATCCGGATGGAAACCTAAAGCACTCCACCGTGAACGATACGGCCGTCGGCCGTAACGTCGAAGAGACCATCCGCACCTTGGCGGCCTTTGAGACCGGCAAGTTGACGGGTTGCGGTTGGACCCCTGGGGCTAAAACCTTAAATTAAAGTTTTTAGTTCGAAGTTCGTAGTTTTGAGTTAAGGAAGGGAGGCGAAATTCGCCTCCCTTTTTTTATTTAGCCGTCATTGCGAGTCTCGAATTTTGAGGCGAAGCAACCCACGTTCATGGATGGTTTTAGCCCTGGTCGTGACTTCATTAGAATGGCGTATTTAAACTGAGGTTGCTTCGTCATGAACGCCCGCCTATTCGGCGGGCATTCCTCGCAATGACAGCATGCTATTTAGAGATTGGGTCTTTCGGTAGTGACGTCGCTGGAAGGCGGATCGTTTGTGGTGATGTTCGCGAGGGGTTTAGACATCTTTACCGTCATACCCTTGATCATGGGGGCGAAGAGACGGCTTCCCAGACGGGGCAGGTAAAGATATTGGGATTGGCCCGTGCCTTGGAGGGCCTTTCCCTCGCCCTGCCAAGAGACCCTATCCTCGAAGGTGAGGGTCGCGGGGCCATCGCTCAAGACTTGGCAATGTTCCACCTCAAGCGAGTGAGCGTCAGTGAAGCCCAGTTTTTTGAAATAGGGCAGCCAAAAGACATTCCGGCGCCCTTGGGAAAGCTTGTAAGAAACCTTCCAATATTGGGCCTCGCCCTTGGCGGCGGTGAACAGGAAGCCCCAAGGGGATTCCTTCTTATCGACGGGCACCTGCAGGGAATAGATAAGGGTTTCAGCGCCCAGGAAGGCTCGGCCCCAATACCAGGCTTTTACGAATTGGCCCGGGGGCACGGAACCGAAGTGGTGGTCGTGGTAGCCCTTGCCGACGAATACTTTTTCCTGTTTTACCTCTCCCTCGGCGTCGCACCATTCCAAAGTTCCCTCCACGTGACAGCGGGGCGCGGCTAGGACCCAGGTATGGGTCGGCCAATCCTCGGAAGGGGAAAGGGTGGGGATGTTCATCTTCTCGGGGGTGAAGAAAAGCCGGGCTCGAAGGGACTGCCGGCCATTCTTGATAGGTCCTTGCAGTGTCAAAGCGTAGGAGGGAGGGTTCCCATCGGCCAACCAATTGAAGCGGTTGGGACCCAAGAGGACCGCGGGGGAATGGTCCGAGGCTTTCAGCATCCCGGGGTCAAATTCCTCCAGGAACTCCCCGATCAGGTTCCCTTTATGAAAGACCCGGAATATCACTCCCGTGTGATCCAGTGGGTTGGGTGGAATGGGAGCTTGTCCCGAGACCAAAGGGGACTTGGTCCCTTTCCAATAGGCCGCCAGGTTTTCTTGATAATAAGGGGACAAGAGATGGCCCGCGTAAAACTGGGCCGAAAAGGAAAGGCCTGAGTTATCATCGGTGCCATCGAAGTGCCACCACTCGTAACCGCCCGGGGTCGTTTGGGGCCGATGGAAGTCTTGCTCAACACCTGAAAGAAGGTTCATGGATGGTTTTTCTGGCCTGTTTTTTCGTGACCCTATCGGTCTATCTCATCGTTTGCGGGATCGATAATACAAGGGTCTTCCGTAAACTTCCACCCGTGGACCCAAGACGTAAGCATTGGCCCCTTGTTTCGGTCTGCGTTCCCGCCCGTAACGAGGAAAAGCGCATCACGCCCTGCCTGGAAAGTTTCCTCAAGCAAGATTATCCGCATTATGAGGTGTTGGTCCTGGACGACCAGTCCACGGATGGCACGCTGGCATTGTTGAAGCGTTACGCGAAAAAGTCATCCCGGTTCAAGGTGCTCCAAGGCAAGCCTCTGCCTAAAGGATGGGTCGGCAAGCCCTGGGCCTGTCATGTAATTTCCAAAAGGGCCAAGGGCGAGTGGCTTTTTTTCACTGACGCGGACACATGGCACGACCCCCAGACCCTTCGGCGGGCGGTGGCGGCCGCGGAAAGGGAGAAGGCGGACCTGCTTTCCTGTCTGACCCGGCAGGAGACCCATACCTGGCTGGAATATCTCATCATTCCCGTGATGGTCTTCTGCCTTATTTCCTTCCTGCCTGCCAGCTTGGTGGTGCGGCGAAACAGCCGGTTCTCACAATTCGCTGGCGGGGGAGGGCAATTCCTCTTCTTCCGCCGGAAGGCTTACCAGGCTATCGGGGGCCATGAGGCCGTCAGCGATGAGATCGTAGAAGACCTGGCCATCGGCAATCGGGTGGTCCGGCATGGGCTCAAACTGGTCTTTCGGGACGGGACGGACCTGACCTTCTGCCGCATGTATTCCTCGGCTCGTGAGGTTTGGGAAGGCTTCTCCAAGAACTTCTTTCCCGCTTTCAAATTCTCGGTGCCAAAGGCCCTTGTCAGCTATGGGTTCCTTTTGGCTGTATCAGTGGTCCCTTTTATCGTTCCCCTCCTGAGCGAACCGGAAAGCTTTCTTTTTAATTCCGCCCTTTTCATTTGCGGTCTTCAGCTCTTTCTGCGGCTGAACCAAGCCCTGCGGTATGGCGGGGGATTCTTTTCTTGTTTCCTGCATCCGGTGGGGGTGTTCCTCTTCATCTTGATCGGATTCAATTCGATGCGGTGGTATTTGTTCTTGAGGGAGGGTTACTGGAAGGGCAGGATCCTTCGGCCACGACACGACTGAAAGGCTACTGAACCACTAAGGCACCAAGGGCACCAAGGACAGCGAAAACCAGTAAAGGGTTTAAGACTTGAAACCAAGAACTTTTGTCTTTCTTAGTGTCTTCGTGTCTTGGTGGTTCAACAGGTGTGGCTTTTATTTAAATAACGTTGTTCCCAGATTGAGAACATCAAAGCCGGTCTTTTGGGTCCGGTCATAGCCCTTGAGCAGGCGTTTGGCGAGAGGGCCGGTCTCACTCTCCACGTAAAAATAATAACGTCCATCATTCGAAACCGCGGGATCCCAAACCGGTTTTTCCCTGGAACCGAAGAGGGTTTCGATACATTCATCGGAAAGCTCGGCGGGGAAATGGAATCCCGATACAGAGGACTTGTCCCCCACTCCCAATTGGCTTTCCTGCGAACCAGAAGCGTCGATCCTCCAAAAAGCGTATTTGTCCGTGCCTTGGCCGAGCATGCAGTAAAGGGCGCTCCCATCCTTGGACAGGGCCATGTTCCCACTTTCGGGAAGAAGGCCTGCGGACTGGGTCTCGGGGAAGTCAAAGAGAATCGTCGTGTGCTTTTCGGTGTAGTCATAGGCCACCAGGTGGTTGGTGTTGATGAAGAATAACTTGTTCCCGTCGGCCGACCAGGTGGGGTAATAGGATTTGCCTTGTCCCGTTCCCGAGGACAGGGCCTGGGAGTTATAGACGGTCTTAGGTTTGCCTTCCACTTCCAGGTTGCCGTTCAAGCTTATGATCGTCGCGAAGATATCATTCTCATAAACACAAGCCACTTTGGTCTTGTCGGGGGAAAGCCGGGCTTGGTGATAACCGCCGTTCATGATCTGTTTCAAAAGGTTCTTTTGGGTGTCGAGGTAATAGATATTCTCGCTATCGGCGAAAGCCGTGATGGCGGGAGGAAGCCCGGGCGGCGGAGCGCTGTCGGAACAACCGATCAAGAGGGTCGCGGCCAAGAGAGGGAAAGAGACGAATTTTAGATGACGGGACATGAGGGTCCTTCCGGTGGTGGATCGGTCAGCTTTTAGGTGGGTTGGCCTGGTCCTGCTTTTTCTTGGCGAGCTCCTGTTGGACCATGCTGATCCATTCCTTGATGTCCTTTTTGGGAGCGCCGGGCGTGGGGAAGAGGGGCCTGACGGGGCCGGTCTCGGGAGGGGCCGTCTTGGCTTTTTCCCGGGATTTTTCAACATAGGTTTTTTGCAGGTCTTCCAGTACTTCCCGCAGGACCTTCTTTTCCTCGACGTTCAGGTTGCCGGAGGTTTTCTTGATGAGCGAGGTGATCATGTTGATGGTGATGCGGGCGCGGGGAAGGTTAAGGTCCTTGTCCTTGTAATAGGGGTGCACCAGGTCGCCCAGGTCAATCTTGGCGGAGGAGGCCAGCATGACGACCAGGTCGATGAAATAATAATCGGTCATGCCCCAGTCTTTATTTTCCCTGGAAATGGATTCAGCCATTTTCCCGTTACTCCCTTTCGCCGCTGATGACCCGGATCACCCGGATCCAGGCGTCCCGCTCTTTCGTGAACGACTCGTGAGAACGATGATAGTCCTGTTTTTCCAGGAATTCATTCAATTCCTTCAATAGCTTCTCCAGGGCCTTTTTGCCCGTTTCTCGCAGGTTTTTCAAGTGGGTGGGTTTCATTTTTTCCGAAAGGGCCCCTTCCAGGTGCCGCAAACAGAGAAGACCCCGTTCGGTAAAGGCGCGGCGAAGTTCCTCCGATTGATCCCAGGCGAGGGCGAATTGCTCGACGACGGAACGTTCCCTCTTTTTCTCCGATTCGCAGATGGGACAGGGCTTCACCTTTTTTCCACCCCGAAGTCTTGCCCTGAGCTTGCCGAATGGGTTGGGACCAGCGTCCAAGTCCTTGAGGCCCTTTTCCAAAAGGCTTTGATAGATGACGGCGAGCCCCAGGGGATGGCTTTGTCCGACGGCCTTCCAGGCATGGCGGCGGCAAAAACCTTTGGAATCGAAAAGGGCTTGACGGGTGGAGGGATCGGTGACGGATTCTTCCAGGACGGACTTCAAATGCTCATGTCCGTAATCGGAAACGATGAAACAAAGGGGGCAGCGTTCGGGTTGGAGGATCTCGAGGAAACGTTCAGGATCGGCGACCGGTTTCATCAGGACGGCGAAAGGGGTCGGCTTAGAAAAGTTTCTTGGACCAGAAGGAAGTGCCCTCTTGGGACTCGTCCTCGATCTTATCCTTCACCGCCGTGAAACCGCTGACGGGCGAAAGACCGCCCACGGGAGGTTTGGGTTGCGAGGAGCCGCCTTCGGATTGGTTCTTCGACCAGAAATACCAGCCAGCCCCACCGAGGGCCAAGATCAACAGGATCCACCAAATCCAGGAAGAGCCGCCCGACTTCTTGACGGGTGTGGCCGTTTCCATAGAGGGAGTACTGTTGGGAGTGCTTTGGGTGGTCATGGAAGGAGTGGCGACTTGAGGGGTCTTGGCGTTCAAGGCCGAATAGGTCTTGGGAGCGGCCTTCTTGATCCTCTCCGTATAGGAGTGGGTGATCGGGTGATGTTCGGTCATGCTGGTGTCGGGGGTCGACTCGGGATTGAGGACGGTTTCGGGAGCCTTGGTTGTCTTGATGGTGTTATTGCTGCCGCAAGCCGGCAGGATGAGCAAGGCGCTTCCCAAGAGGATCAATAAAAGTTGGCGTTGAAAAAAGTTGTTCAAAGTTCTCTCCAGGACTGAATGGATTCCCTGACCGTTATATTACCCAATCTTTTGGGGGTTGGGGAGGGGAAAAAGCGAATGATTGGGGGTAAAGGCCACCCTTGGGGCATTTTTGGCAGGTGGTTTCTATAGATGGTATAGGAATGGAAAGGAAGCACCTAAAGCGGTTGAGGTGCGAACTGCCAAAGACAAAGCGAAAGGCGAATCAACGAATGGGGAGAGGGAGGCTCAGGGCGAAAGAAACAGTTAACTTCAATTCTTGATGGAAACTTTCGCCCGGCTGCCTTTGGCAGCCCCGAACCCTACGGGTTCAAATCCATCAGCATCAGCGCCATAGGTCAAGGGCCTGAAAAGGCCCCTGACCTATGGCGGAGAGAGAGGGATTCGAACCCTCGAAAGGATGTTACTCCTTTAACGGTTTAGCAAACCGTCGCCTTCAGCCGCTCGGCCATCTCTCCGACTGCTTGTCAACATTTCCACGGCGACGGGACCGTCGCCTGGACAAAGTGAACATTTATTTTTTTTATTCTTTTTGTGAACTTCGTCCCGGCCTCTTCGAGGCCGAAAGCCGCTCACCAGCTCTCCATGGGCTTAAAAAGTTAAGTTGAACAGCGAACAACAAAGACAAAACAAACAACTAAAAAGCAAAGGCGAACGGAGGGTGCAGATCCGGACGAAAGAATTATTTAACTTCAATTCTTGAAGGAGACTTTCGCCCCGCCACTTGCGTGGCGCCGAACCTACGGTTCGAGACTTCTACAACCTACAACATATCTCAGGGCGCCCTGCGGGTGCCCTGAGATATGGCGGAGGGTGCAGGACTCGAACCTGCAAGGGGTTTCCCCCGGTGGATTTCAAGTCCACTGCCTTACCAATTAGGACTAACCCTCCCACCGGCCCCAATTGTAGCTGTTTTTAACCGGCCAAGTCAGGGGGCATATTGTACCCAGATTCGTGGGGGGAACAACCGCAATCTCCGGCGGTATTTCCATTGGTTTTGAGATAAGTACGGTGAGTTCGTTAAGAAGTGCGGGCGAAGTCGATCCAACCCTGCTCGATATTGACCATGATGAGCTTTACGCGGACGCGGTGGCCTACGTCCAATCCACCGGCGTTCTGCACCAGCTTGCCCTCGACCGGCGGGTTCAACAGGCGCACCCAGGTCCCTTTTTCGGAGGCGCCTGTGATGATGGCGTCGAAATGTTCCCCGATGCGGTTAGCCATGAAGGCCGCGCTGGCCGACTTGCGTACCTGGCGTTCCACTTTATCGGCGTTGTTTTCCTGTTCGGTGCAGTGCTGAGCTAAGGGGCCCAGGTCCGATAGTGAGTAGGGCGATGAAGTTCCGGCCAAGGCCGCCTTGAGGAGCCGGTGGGTGATAAGGTCCGGGTAGCGGCGATTGGGCGCGGTGGAATGGTTATAGTCGCGCACCGCCAGGCCGAAATGGCCGACAGGCGTTTGTCCGGGAGCTTCCACTTGGTATTCACCGCGACCCATGAGTTTGACCACCATCAAGGATAAGTCGGGGAAACGCAGAGGGTCCTTTTCCTTACTGCGTTTGAGGAACTCGTTCAAGGCTTTCGAGTCCGGCTCGGCTGGGAGTTTATCGCCCTGCTCCTCGGCCAATTCCACGATGCGGTCCCAGCGCTCGGGGATCTTGACCACGCGGCGCAGGGTAGGGAATCCCTTTTGGGTGAGGAAGCGGGCGGTGACGCCGTTGGCGGCGATCATGAAGTCCTCGATCAATTCTCCCGCGCGGTTCTTCATTTCCAGGGAAAGGTTCACCACTTCGTTGCCTTCGGTCACGGGCCTGGGTTGCAAGGTTTCCAGTTCCAGGGCACCGTGCTGGTGGCGAAGGGCTTTCAGTTTTTGGGCGGCCTCATCCTGAAGGCGTAGGTTCCCGTCCAAGCCCGGAACCTTGGCGGCAGCTGGGGGTAAGGGCCCCTTACCTTCCAGCCAAGCGCCCACTCCGTTGTAAGTCAGCTTAGCCTGGTTACGTACCCAAGCCCGATAGACCTGGGAAGAGGTAAGCTCGCCCGAGGAGGAGAGGGTCATTTCCATCACCAGGGAGATCCGGTCCGAATCGGCGTTGAGAGATGTCCAATCGGTGGAGAGTTGTTCGGGAAGCATGGGGTAGGTCTTCACCCCTGTATAGACCGAGGTGGTGTTCTTGCGGGCGTGAAGGTCGAGGGGTGAGCCTAGCTTCACCAAAGCGTCCACATCGGCTACCGACACGTAGACCTTGGTACTCCCGTCCGGTAGTTTCTCGGCTACGGAGAGTTGGTCCAGGTCGCGGGAATCATCATTATCAATGGAGCACCAGAGAAGATTCTTGAGGTCCTTCAAGGTCGGATCGGATTCTTTGGCCGGCCCGGTCAGGCCCGCCAGTTGTTTCAAAGCGTTCTCAGGGAACTGGGCTTCCAGGCCATGGGATGCCATGGCTAGGTCAGCCAGTTGTTTCAGGTCGGGTTTCGCTTGGCGGGTAGGTTCCATGGGGTCTTTTATAGCAGAGCGGAAGGGGAAATTCGCCCTATGGAATTTTTAAAAAGAAGTTTGCTTTTTCTTAACTAGTTAACTATATAGTTAACTAGTTAAAAGGGAGGCAGGCATGAGATCGAAGAACGCAACCGCGCCGCTGGATCACATCTTTTATGCCCTGTCGGATCCCACCCGACGGCAGATCCTTTCCGTCCTGTCCAAAGGAGAGACCCAGGTGAGCGATCTGGCCGAAAGGTTCGATCTTTCGATGCCCGCCGTTTCCAAACACTTGAAGGTCCTGGAACGGGGGAATCTCATCGAGCGCAAGGCCCATGAGACGGATGGCCGGGCTCAGGTACTGACCCTCAAGGTGGAACAGATGGATAAGGCCACCGATTGGCTGGAGAAACACCGGCAGTACTGGAACGCGCAGTTCGACGAATTGGAGCGATTTTTGGAACAAAATCCAGAACCCCCAAAAGGAGAGGGCAAATGAAGGCTGAAAACTTGGTCCTAGTCGTACAACGAAAAATAAAGGCTTCCCCGGAGCGACTTTTCGACGCCTGGACCAAACCGGAGCTTATGCAACAGTGGTTCCATGCGGGGCAAAAGATGACCACCCCCGTGGCTGAGGCGGACCTGAAGGTGGGAGGCCCTTGGCGGGTGGTCATGCGCGGCGAAAGCGGGAAGGAATATCCCACCAACGGCAAGTACCTGGTCATCGACCGCCCGAATAAACTGGTCTTCACCTGGCACCCCATGGAACAGGCTGATTTCGAGACTACGGTGACCTTACGGTTCAAGAAAGTTTCCGAAGAATTTACCGAGATGACCCTGACTCACGAGGGCTTAAGGGACCAGGATTGGTACAAGAGGCACAACGAGGGTTGGGTGGCTTGTGTCGATAATTTGGAAAGCTGGTTAACGAAATAAGGAGGTTTTTATGAAAACCATTGTTCAAAAGGTTAAGTTCAATGCCACTCCGAAGGAGCTTTACGACATCTTCCTGGATTCGAAGAAACACACCGAAGCCACGGGCGGTAAAGCCACGGCCAGCAACAAGGTGGGCGGATCCTTCAAGGGTTGGGATGGATACCATTGGGGAAAGAACTTAGCCCTAGTTCCCGGCCGCATGATCGTGCAGAGTTGGCGGAACATGGATTTCAAGAAGACCGAGACCGATTCGGTACTCATCCTCACCTTCGCCAAGAAAGGCAAGGGCGCGGAACTGACCATGGTGCATACGGTATTGCCGGACCGAATGGGGAACCTGGCCCAGGGTTGGCGCGATTTCTATTGGAAGCCGATAACGAAGTACCTAAAAAAGCGTTGAATTCGAAGTTCCCGGAAACGGGGAAAAAACCTAGGAGGATGTCATGAAGAATGTCTGGATGAAGGGGATGTTGGCTCTGGCTGTTTTGTTGGCCCTGGGCGCGGCCCAAATACTGAGGGCCGATATGGACAAGAAGCCCGCGGCCTCGAAGATGCCGGCCGAGTTCGATAAGTTGAAGGGTTTGGTGGGTACTTGGAAGGGCACGGCCAAGAAAGGTGAGAAGACCGTGGAGGTTAAGAACACCTTTGAGCTGACCAGCGGTGGGACTGCCCTGTTGGAGAAGATCGGCGAGGGAGACAACCAGATGATCTCGGTCTATTGTTCCGAGGGCGGTAAGCTGATGATGACCCACTATTGTACCGTGGGGAACCAGCCCAAGATGAGCCTGTTGAAGAGCACGGGCAACTCCCTGGTCTTCGCGATGAAGGGCACGGCGGGCATTGGTTCGGCCAAGGATATGCACATGCACGCTATGACCATCACCTGGAAGGACGCCGACCATATTACCGAGAATTGGTCCATGTATAACGAAGGCAAGAATCAGGGCGGATGCCCCTTCGAGCTGACGCGGGTTAAGTAACGAACCATTTTGTTTCAAAGGGCGTGGATTTTTCCTCGCCCTTTTTTATTGTAGAATCCTTCCATGGAACTTCCGGAAGGTTATCAACTCACCGAAGACCTGAAGCGGATGGACTTCGACCGTGTCACCGCCTGGTTGGCTCAGACCTATTGGGTGCCCGGCATCTCCAAGGCGGAGATGGAACGAAGCGCTCAGAATTCGGCCCTGGTGCTGGGCATCTTTGACAAACAGGGAATTCAAGTAGCTTTCATGCGGTTGGTCTCGGACAAGACCCGCTTCGCCTATCTAATGGATGTGTTCGTGGACCCAGCCCACCGTGGGAAGGGCCTGGCCACCGTCATGGTCCAATATGCTTTCGACCATCCCGACTTCAAGACCGTCATCCAGTGGGTCTTGGGCACCCGGGATGCCCATGAGGTCTATCGACCCCTGGGGTTCAAAGAGTTCGAGCACCCGGAAAGATGGATGTCCCGCTTCCTTCCGTGGAGATCCGAAAGGTAAGAAATGCCCCACATCCACGAAAAGATCGACTTCACCGTTTCCATCTTCATCGTTCAGGACAAGAAGGTCCTTTTCATTTTCCATAAACAGCTCAAGCGCTGGCTGCCTATTGGGGGGCATATCGAGTTGGATGAGAATCCGGAACAAGCGGCCCTGCGGGAAGCCAAGGAAGAAAGCGGTTTGGATGTGGAGTTAGTGGGAGAGCGGCCACCCTTGAACCCACAAGACGGGTTCCTGCCGCTTTTACAGCCAGCTTATATGGATATCCACCGCATCAAAGAACCCCATTGGCATATCGGGATGGTCTATTTCGCGAAGGTCAAATCGGGGAAGGTGACTTTGAACGCCGAGGAACACCACGACATCCAATGGCTTTCGGAAAAAGATTTGGACGACCCGAAATGGGAACTATATCCCAACCTGAAGTTCTACGCGAGGGAGGCATTGAAGAAGATCATTTAAACTGAGGTTGCCACGTCGTTAACGTCTGCCTATTCGGCAGCCACTCCTCGCAATGACTACTATATCAATGGTTACGAGTGGGTTTGATCTGGCTGACCATCATATTGAGTCTCTTGGCCGCGTCAAAGATGCGGTCGTCCCGGTAGAATTCCCCATAGTAGATATTCTTGATACCCGCGTTCGACACGATCTTGAAGCAACTCCAACAGGGTGAAGCGGTGATATAAATATCCGCGCCATCCACCCGCACCCCGTTCTTGGCGGCCTGGATGATGGCGTTGGCCTCGGCATGGATGGTGGCCACGCAATGACCGTCCTCCATCATATGGCCCACGTCGTCGCAATGGGGCAGGCCCCGGACGCTGCCGTTGTAACCGGTGGAGAGGATGGTCTTGTCCCGAACGATGACCGCGCCCACGTGTTTTCGGGCGCAAGTGGAACGGCTCGAGATCTCGGCGGCGATATTCATGAAATAATGATGCCAGTCCACCCGAACGTGGAAAGTAGGTTTGTGGTGGTCCTGCTTGGGATGGGAGGCCGGGGTCTTGCGGCGGCTGAGGCGTTTTAAAGGTTGCTTCTTGAGCTTGATCTTCATTCGTTCCTGCATCGCTCTTCCTTATTTCCTAGGATCCGCGGCTATCAGCTGCAGCTTCCGGCTGGGATGCCAATGTTCCTTCGCTTCGGCCAAGTGGGGAAGCCCCTCGGCATCGCCCGCGTTCACCAGGACGTAAGGCTCAACCTGGCGGCAAAGATTGGTGAATATATAAGCCGAGAGGCCTTTGACGGTCAAGTCGGTAACTTCCAGGAAGACCCCGTAGGTTCCCGGTCCCAAGGGCGCGCCAACCGAGTAAGCCGCCAGCCGACCGCCCAACAGGACCACCCAGGTGTCCAAGCCCCAGTCCTCCCCTTGGTGCAGGGCACGGAAATGCGCTTTCTGGGAAGCGAGGATCATCTTTTCCCCCATCTCCCCCTTCAAGTGCGGAAGGCGTTGGTTTTTCCAAAGCTCGTACAGGTTGCCGCAAGCCTTCAGGTCCGCCGTTCGGTAAGGGCGAAGGACTACGGCTTGTTCCTTGAGCAGGTGGTTCATCTCGGCCCGCTTGGCGCGGTAGGGGTCGCCGTGAAGTCCGGCTACCTGGGCTCGGTCGTAAAGATATTCAGTGAGAGTGGGACGGACGGGGAAGCCCCAGCTTTCCGCTTTTTTCGCCTGTTCTTCTGTGAGGCCTTCCACCCGGGAAACCCCGGGGCCCGGACCATTTACAGCCTTCATATAGTCGAAGGCGAGTTTGAGGCTTTCTTCAGTGAAGGGCTTGGGGGCCAAGGGTAAATAAACGTTCTTGCCGTAAAGGGCCAGGATGAAGGAAGCGGAGCCTTGGGTGGCCAGGGCGTAAGTGAACTCGTCCTGCCACATCAAGAAAGAAGGAAGGGAAGCTGAGAGGCCGGGCGCGGGATAAAAAAGGGATGAGGCCTTTTCCAGGGCCGAATCCAAGGGTTCGACCGAGTCGAAATGATCGGAGTGAGGAAGTTGGATCAATGGCAAGGCTTGAAAACCTTTGGAACTATGATGAACGCAGATGAACGCAAATGGTCAAGAAGCTTCATCCCATCGGCGTTCATCCGCGTTTATCCTTGTTGCTTTGACTATTGTCCTGTCAGAACCCGCGCGATCTCGCGGCGAAGGCCGTAACTCAAGCGGTGCGCCCGGGAGGGCGGACGGTAGTTGGCCAAGAATTGGGGCAGGGTGGTCAGGTCCACCACACCGTTCTCATGGCTGACGACCGCTGTGGCATCGCCTTGCGGATGGGCGAATACCACCACGCCTTGGATCCAGATATGGGAACATTCCTGGGCCCAGCGGGGATCCAAGTTCTTCTCCAGATGGCTGCGCAAGTGATAGATCTGTGTGGCGACCTGCTTCAAAGGGTTATAAAAGGTCCGCTTGTAGCGGGACCGGGTCTTGCGGGCCCGCTTATGCAGGGTCCATTCCCGATCCAGGGCTTCACCCGCGATACGTCCGCGAAGGTACTTGGTCTCGATGACGAACATCGCGTTGTGGGTGATGAGAAGATGGTCCAGTTCCCGCTGTCTTTCCCCGGACTCGAACTGCACCGAGTGAAGGACCCGCCCTTCCATTTGAAGGGCGTCCAGGACCTTGGCCACCATGGCCTCGCCCTCCGCACCTTCGCCTACGATCCGGCCACGATGCCGGAACACTTTATAAGCGTAATAGGCTCCCACCAAGATGGCGGGGGCCAGGATGAACCTGGGGGCCCAATGATGGAAGTGAAGGGCGATCGCGGCCCCTCCCACCACCAAACCGATCGTGATCCATCTCCAATAAGTCACCCACCGCATGGCGCGGGGGGGTTTCTGCAATTGCAAAGTTGCTACCATAAATTCCTTAAGCCTTTCCCAGCGACAGCTCGCGTAGTTCCACAACCTCTTCCTGGAATTCGCTTATGAATTGAGGATATTGCCGAATGAGGGACGACAGGGTTGTGCTTTCCAAGTATCGCTGAATCGAATCTAAATATTGTTGCAGCCGCGCGGCCACGGTCGGCCGCGACAGGGCGGGACATTTCGTGTCCGCCCCTAACAACACTTTCTCGTAATCCCGGCTACGCATGATCACGGCGGGGTACATCGAACAATCCAGGGGACGCGCCTCATAAACCTGGCACGTGTGATCCTCAGGATTGAAGAACGAACAAGCGAACCCGTGCCCGCACTTCACGAGTTCAGCTTTTGAAGCCAGGCCTCGGCCGGCTTCCCTAAAAGAACCTTTCGCGTTGAGTGTATCGATACGGCTTCTTTCCTCAGGGAAGAAAAAGGGAGAGAGGGACGCCTGCTTCTCGGGGAAACGGCAACAGACAGGACATTCCAAACAGACTTCGCTGGGGATCAACTGGGCCAACTGGGGTAGCATGGGATCCTTATAAGTTATAGATCCCCACACCGATGGTAATGAGCCCGCCAATGATCAATAGGGGCGCCAGGGTCATGGACCCGGTCGCCAGGAACATATAGCCCGCCACCAGGACGCCGACGCCGGCGCCTAAGGTGATCTTGCCTTCTTTGCTCATTTTGGGTTCAACGGTTTGGGTTTTAGAATTACGGTCCGCCAAGATTTCCTCCGGCTGGTTTTCGTCGGCGGTTATTGTAGCAGAGGGCCCGCCAAAAGGGGTTTCCCAACGGGAAAACCATGTTTTAAAGGGGATTTGGGGGACCGACAGACCTACTTAACGGGTTTCAAGACATCCAAACCCTTCATGTAAGGGCGAAGGACTTCGGGGACCGTGATGGAACCGTCGGCGTTCTGATAATTTTCCAAGATGGCGAGCCAGGTGCGGCCCACGGCCAGCCCGGAACCATTCAAGGTGTGGACCAGTTCGGGCTTGCTCCCGCCCTCGCGCTTGAACTTGATGCCGCCCCGGCGGGATTGGAAGTCGGTACAGTTGCTACAGCTGGAGATCTCTCTATAAGTGTTCTGACTGGGGACCCAAACTTCCAGGTCATAGGTCTTCACGGAACTGAAGCTCTTATCCCCGGTCGCCAGTACCACCACGCGGTAGGGCAATCCCAGTTTCTGTAAAACATCCTCAGCGTCGGCGGTGAGAGCTTCGAGGGCTTCCATGCTCTTTTCGGGCTCGACGAACTGGAATAATTCCACTTTGTTGAACTGGTGCAGGCGGATAAGACCCTTGGTGTCCTTGCCGTAGGTTCCCGCCTCACGGCGGTAGCAGGGGCTGAAGGCCGCGTATTTTTTCGGAAGGGACCCGGTTGGCAGGGTCTCACCCCGATGCATGTTGGCCAAGGAGACCTCGGCGGTGGGGATAAGGTAGAAACCGTCCTTCTCCACGGCGAAGGCCTGCTCGATGAACTTGGGGAACTGACCTGACATTTCCATGGAAGCGTAATTGACCAGGTGGGGCACGACCATTTCCTTGTAGCCCTTAGAGGTGTGAAGGTCGAGCATGAAGTTGACCAGGGCCCGTTCCAATTGGGCGCCCAATCCTAAGAGGCTGAAGAAACGCGCGCCCGATACCTTGGCGGCCTTTTCAAAATCGAGGATGCCGAGGGCCGCGCCCAGTTCATCATGGGATCTGGGTTTGAAGTCGAACTTTTTCGGTTCGCCGACCTTGCGGATCTCTTTATTCGCTTCCTCGCCGCCGATGGGTACGCTTTCGTGGGGGAGGTTGCAGACCATGAGTTCTACATCATGAAAGTCTTTTTCGACCGCCGCGATCTCGGCGTCCATCCCCTTGATCTCGTCCGACAGTTCCTTGAGCTTGTCTTGGTGGGGGGTGATGTCCTGACCTGCCTTCTTCATCTTGGCCATTTCTTCCGAAGCTTGGTTGAGG
>CAZLND010000009.1:0-22581 GCA_964560635.1 uncultured bacterium
GCCCCAATATTCTAACCTGACGAAGGAGATCTCCGAAAAGTACGGGCAGGCTATCACCAGCGCCGAATTGTTGGGCCTCTTTAGGACCCACTTGGAGTTCTTCAGCGGGCTTTTCCAGTCGCCCTTGAGAGGGGAACGCAATTTTCGGTTGGACCGGGCGAGGGATTACGTGTCAAAAAATTTCCAAAGAACCCTGTCGCTTTCGGAAGTGGCATCCCGGACGGGTTTCTCGGTCTCCCGGTTCAGCCGTTGTTTCAAAGAGGCCTTCGGCATGGGCTTTTCCGATTACTTGCTCACCCTTCGCTGTGACCATGCCCGCCGACTTTTGGAAACGACCCGGCTTTCCATCGGACAGATCGCCCAGGACTGTGGTTTCCAGTCCGCCAGTTATTTCATCCAACAGTTCAAGCGCCGGGTCGGGCAGACGCCCCAATCCTACCGGCAACAAAAGGGTTAAAATTTTTCGAAAGTTCGATCCGCGAGCGAGAAAAATATTTCGTGCTCTGACCGACCCCGTTTGCTCCGGGAGAAGCCCGTTAACCTGTTAACCTAAAATATAGATAATAAATTATTATTAAAATAGTATAATAATGATATTAACTTTTCCTTATTTCATGGACCTTATGGGGGCCCAACCGCCTCGCCTTTCACCACCTCGTTGGAATTTCAGCTAAAGGGAACCAAGTGACCAATACCAAGACCTTCATGGAAAAAGAGATATTGGAGGGCCCCCAAGTCCTCCGGAAATTCCTGTCGACCCAATGGAACGCCCTTATCAAGGCGGCCGAGGCCATCCAAGAAAGGAAACCCCGTTTCGTCATCCTGGCGGCCCGCGGGACTTCCGACAACGCCTGCACCTATGCCCGTTACCTCATCGAAAAGGAATGGGGCATCCCCGTTTCGCTGGCGGCTCCTTCCGTGAAGACCCTTTATGGGGCCAAGATCAATTACCAGGGAGGTTTGGTCCTGGGGGTTTCCCAGTCAGGGCAGGGACCTGATGTTTGCGACATGATACAGTCCGCGCGGTCCCAAGGCGCTTTGACCGTCGGCGTCCACAATAATCCTAAGTCCCGTTTGGCCAAGGAAGCGGAGTTCACGCTCAATCTCAGCGCGGGCCTGGAAAAAAGCGTGGCCGCCACCAAGACCTATACTTCCGAGCTGATGGCCCTTTATTCCCTCATCCGCTGCGTGACCGATGGACGGAAAGTTCGCGCCGAACTGACCCGGCTTCCCCGGTTGACCGAGGAAGGTTGCCGCTTGTCCCGGCCCATTTGGGAATCCTCTTACCGCTTCCTTCATATGTCCTCTTGCGTGGTGGTTGGCCGCGGGTTCCATTACGGCCTGGTCCAAGAAACCGCCCTCAAATTGAAGGAGTGCGCTCAGGTCATGGCCCACGCCTATTCCACGGCCGATTTTCACCATGGCCCCAAGACCCTCGCCGGGAAGGATTTCCCCGTCATCTTGATCGCCCCCCAGGGTCCCACCTTGAAGGGCTCCATCGAACTCTTGGATGAGCTTTCCGAGCGGAACGCCTTCATCGTGGCCTTCAGCCCGGTCAAACAGATCCTGGACAAGGCCTCCCTCCCCTTCGAAACGCCCTCGGGCCCGGAGGAAGCCGACCCCATGGGTATGGCTCCCATGATCCAGACGCTGGCCCTTTCGGTCGCCGTGGCCAAGGGATTGGACCCGGACAAGCCGCCTTTCCTGAAGAAAGTCACCCAGACCAAATAACGGCAGCCTTTAGCGGGTAGCGGGTGGCCAGAGCGTTTAAGATTCATCCCAACCATTCTCCCAACGGCGCTCATAGGGAAGATCCCCTATGTACCCGCAAAACCGAAAACTCAAGGGAGAAGGGGGAAAAGAAGTAACCTTTTAACCGCTCGATACATAAAACCATTGGAGGCAACATGAAGTTCGGCACGGCTTATTTCGGCAATATCATCCTGAAGCATTTCCAGAAAGACATGGCGGAGGTCCGCAAGCAGGGTTGCTCCTTCATCGTCTTGACCTTCGCCGAAGTGGACCTGATGTTCCACCAGGAAACATATAAGAGGATGACGATCGAGGCCAAAAAGCAGGGTCTGACGACGCTCATCGATCCTTGGGCGGTCGGGGGCATTTTTGGGGGCGAAACGCTTTCCCAATTGCCTTCTTTCCACTATGAAGAACGCCAATTGCGCAACGATGGGAAGTGGGCCCCGGCACTTTGCCTGAACGCCCCGGCCTTGATGAATTACCTGAAGAAATGGGTGGATGTGGTGTCCGCCTTTGGCGCGGACTATATCCTTTGGGACGAGCCCCATTTTTACCTGAACTGGATGGATGGATATGGGGGATGGAAGCCCAATCCGGAAGCTTGGTCCTGTTGCTGCCAGTTTTGCCAAACCAAATTCAAGAAAGAGACGGGTAAACCCTTTCCCAAGACCCACACCGAGGAAGTCAAGGAGTTCAAACGCCGTTCCACCCGTGATTTTCTTCTGACCTTGACCCGCTATGCGGCATCGAAAGGGCAAAAGAACGCCATGACTTTCCTGCCGGGCGAAAAGGAGTGGTTTTTGCAGGATATGGCCCAGGAAAAAAGTATCCATGTGATGGGCGGGGAGACTTATTTTGAGTATGATAAGAACCGCCCCAAAGCCCAAGATGTCCGCCGTTACGCCATGGAACACACCCGCGAGCTTAAAGTTTGGTCCGAGAGATACAAAAAGCCGCTCCTGATGTGGGTGAAAGGTTTCCTTGTCCCCAAGGGGGAAGAGCAGGACGTGGTGGAATCCATCCGCGGCAGTGTGGATGGCGGCGCCGATTGGATCGCCATGTGGGGTTTCGAGGGTATGAAGCATGTGTCCGACAAAGCCTGTAAGGACGCCGATAAGGTCTGGAAGTTGATGGGAAGCACCTTTCGTTCTTATAAGAAGGCGCCCCGTCACAAGAATGATTCATCTAAGGTTGCCGGGTTGAAAAAGACGAAAGTTTTGACCAAGGGCTGAACAGTTGAGCAGTAGACCGCAGGTAATTTTCAACTGTTCAACTATCAAATGTTCATCTGCTCCAATTTTGCGCAGCAAAATTTAGAAAGGGGTGGCCGTATGAGTCTTCTCAAGGGAACGGGTCTTTTGAAGTTGGGTTGTTTGGGCCTTCTTTTGGCGGTGTTGGGAATGGGCTGCGCGAAGTCCGGTTCGGACGCCATCAAGATCTCCTCTTGGGGTGACCCCAAAGAGAACGCCATCCTGACGGACCTCGTCAATGATTTCCAGAAAGCCCATCCGGATATCAAGGTCGAGCTTCAACGGGTTCCCTGGGGGGAATACAAGACCAAGCTGATGACCAGCGTTTCGGCCGGCATCGCTCCCGACGTCATCTTCGTTTCGACGGACGATGTCGCCACCTTCTGTCAGAAAGATATCCTAGAGCCTTTGGACGACTACGCGAAGGCCGACAATTTCTCGACGTCCGATTTTTTCACGACGGTCCTGGATCGGTTCACCGTCGGCGGGCATCTTTATGTCATCCCGCGCGACATCTCTCCCATTTGCCTCGTCTATTACAACAAGAAGGCTTTCGACGCGGCGCACCTTTCCTATCCTACCGATGACTGGAACTGGAAAGAGCTTTTGGCCGACGCCAAGGCCCTCACTAAGGTGGACGCTTCCGGCAAGACCACCCAATGGGGCTATACCGAGGATTGGCCAATGGTGGAAGCTTGGGCCTATTCGGCGGGCGGCCGCTGGGTGGACAATCCACAGAATCCCAATCAATACACTTTCAACACCCAGGCTTTCGTGGAAGGCCTTCAATTCCGTGCCGATCTGATCATGAAACATAAGGTCACCCCTGGACCGTCCAATATGACAGCGATGGGTGGATTGGGAGCTTCGGACCTTTTCACCAACGGGAGCGCGGCCATGCTGCTTTCGGGCATGTGGAAAGTGCCGTCCTTCCGCGATATCAAGGAATTCGATTGGGACGTGGTCATGTTCCCCAAGGGGCCCACGGGCCAGAGGGGTTTCCAGAACGGCGGATCGGGTTATGGCATTCTGAAAGCCTCGAAGAACAAGAAAAAGGCCTGGGAACTGGTGAAGTACATCTCAGGAGCCATCGGAGAAAAGAAGATGGCCAACCTGGGATTGGCCCAGCCAGCTTTGAAGAGCGTTGCCGAATCGTCCGCTTTCTTGGACGGCCAGAAGCCGGTCAACAAGAAGATGCTGAACGCGGCCGTGTCCTACGCTATTTATGATCCCCGCGCCTCCAATTGGGCTGAGATCCGGGGCGGTTCCATCACCCCGGTGCTGGACCAGATCTGGATCGAGAAGATCACTGCCGCGGAAGCGGTAGCCAAGATCGCCGAGAATTTGAAGGATAAACCCCTCGCCATCAAATAAGGGGTCCCGAGCGTCTAAATATCAGCACTATTTCTTGAAGGAGAAGACCATGAAACGCTTCGCGATAAAGGCTTTGATCTTAGTGGCCCTACTTTTGCCCGTGGCAGGTCATTCCCAAAAGGCTCCCCATCAAAAGAAGGGGCCGGTTGGGGTCGGGGGCTGGGTCATTTTCTGGGACCAGGGGAACAAATCCTTGGCCGATTTCGAGAAGCACGCCGATCAGGTCGACCGGGCCTATTTCGAGTGGTGCCATTTGACCAAGGAAGGCATGCCCGAGCCGATCCCGGACCTGAAGCCTGAGATGGTCGCCCGCGCCATGGCCGCCGCCAAGAAGAACAACGTGGAGACCTGGTACATGATCGGCAACTGGGACAACGCCATCAACGACCACAACAAGGAATTCGTGGAAAAGTTCCTTTACGACGCCGATATCCGCGCCAAGCACATCCAATGGCTCATCAACTACGGCAAGCAGAACGGCATCGATGGTATCCAGATCGACTATGAGAACCTCCTGGCCAAGGACAAGAACGCCTTTTCGCAGTTCATGAACGAGCTCTCCGCGGCTTGCAAGGCCAATGGCTTCCTTCTCGGTATCGCCTTGCCCGCCAAGACCGATTCGGAAGGCACTTGGGACGATCCTCAATCCCGCGACTACGCGGCCATTGGAAAGGCCTGCGACCAATTCGTTCCCATGACCTATGACTTTCACTGGTCCACCAGCACCGCCGGTTGCGTGACCTCCCCCGAATGGGCGGAGATGTGCGTGAAATACTCGATCTCTGTCATGGATCCGGGAAAACTCGAAGTGGGTTACCCCGCCTATGGTTATGACTGGGTCGGGAAAAAGGGTGAATCCATCACCTGGTCTGTGTTCCAGGAGAGGGTCGCGAAATACAAAGTGACGCCCGAACGCGACTCGGACTATAGCCAGGAACTCCATATCACCTATAACGATGAGAAGGGCGTGGAGCACAAGGCTTGGATGCCCGATTCCCGCGCACTCGAATTCCAGTCGGACATCGTGAAGAAGTACAAGCTTTACGGGTTGGGGGTTTGGTTCATCGGCTCCGAGGACGAAACCTTCTGGACAACCATGAAGAAGGTCAACGCCACCCAAGAGCAAACTTCCAAGATGCTGCCGGTGGAAGTGATCGCCGCAAAGAAATTGGGGGTCATCGAGATGTTCTCGGACAAACAACCGGAAGGTTACGCCTATGCCTATCCCGCGCCCGGTTCCAAGATTGCCGTCATCGAGAAGCAAGGTAAGCGCTGGGTCGACATCACCCTCAAGGGTGACGCCTGGTCCGGTTCGGGGATGGGTACGGACCGTTTCAACCTGGAGCCCTATCGTGAGAAGGGCGCCCTCCAGTTCTACATCCGCGGAACCAAGGGCGGCGAGGTCCTGGAAGTGGGTTTCGTGATGCTCACCGGCATGGGCGACGACGAAAAATACCATTTGCAGGACACCGTTCCCATCACCAATTACGTTCAGGTCTCGACGAAGTGGACCTTGGTCACCATTCCCTTGGCCGACTTTCCGCCCAGCGGAAGCCACTATGACGATAAGAACGGCCAGCAGATCAAGGCCAGCTTCAAGTTCAACAAGGTCATGGAGTTCGTGACCGCCCACGCCCCGGGTGGCGACGCGGTGGACGAGGTGCAGATGTCCTCCATTCGTATCCTCCCGTCCTACGATCCGAAGGAAGTTGCCAAAGAAAAGGCCGCCAGTCAGCAATAAAACATGGGGAACTTTGTCATGGATAACTTGCTACTGGTTTCGCCCAAAGTGAAGCCGGCACTGGACCCCGTGTTCAGACCGGCTTTCTTGGCCCTTCGTCACTTCGCCGAAGCCGTTCGTAAGAGCGGCAAGGGCGTTCCGTTGAAGCTCGCCTTGGAACGCACCGGCGGGAACGTTTCGACCTTCATTTCCGAGACCTTTTCCGAGGATCATCTGGCCTCTTTGGGTCCTTCCCATCCTGACCATGCCGCGGCCCTCAAACACGCCGAGCGTATCGTCAAGTTCATGCTCTGGCAAAGGGGCGGCGCCAAGGTCCACGTGTTGGGTCCGGCCACCATCGTCGCCTACCTCAAGAAAGTCTACGCCCCCGGTGGGGAAAGGGCTTTTGACGCCGATTTCATGGCGGGGGTCTATGAGAGGGCCTCTTTCGAGGTCGTGGGAGTATCCGAGAAGGATTTCCCCAAGTCCAAGGAAGCTTCCGCCCCCGTTGGCCGCCATTTGGAAGGCTGCCGTATCGGTTTCGACGCCGGCGGGTCGGATCGCAAGGTCGCCGCGGTCATCGACGGCAAAGAGGTTTTCTCCTGTGAGGTGGTCTGGGAACCCAAGCTCCAAACCGATCCCCAATATCATTTCAACGGCGTGGACGATTCGATCAAGCGCGCCATGGAACATTTGCCCCGCTTGGACGCCATCGGCGTGAGCTCGGCGGGCATCTTCATCGACAACAAGACGCGGGTGGCCTCTCTTTTCCGCAAGGTCCCGAAGGACTTGTTCGAGAAGCACATCAAGAGCCTCTATTTGGACATCGCTAAGAAGTGGGGCAATGTGCCTATCGAGGTTGCCAATGACGGGGACGTCACGGCTTTGGCGGGCGCCATGAGCCTCAACGACCAGCCGGTCCTGGGTATTGCCATGGGAACCAGCCAAGCGGTGGGTTACGTGGACGATAAGGGTTACATCACGGGCTGGCTCAATGAACTGGCCTTCGCGCCGGTGGATTACGCCGATAACGCCCCCGTGGACGTGGAATGGTCCGGAGACAAGGGAACGGGCGTTCAATATTTCTCGCAGGACGCCGTCATCCGGTTGGCGCCCGCGGCAGGCATCGAGCTGGACCCGAAGTTGTCTCCCGGAGACAAGCTCAAGAAGGTCCAAGAACTCTTGAAGGCCGGGGACAAGCGGCCCATCGGCATTTTCGAGACGATCGGGGTTTATCTCGGATACGCTTTGGCCCAGTACGCTGAATTCTACAATTTGAAACAGGTCCTTATCCTGGGGCGTGTCACTTCGGGGGAGGGCGGTAACCTTATCCTGGACAACGCCCGGAAAGTGCTGGAGATCGAGGCGCCCGAGTTGGCCAAGAAGGTCCAGATACACCTTCCGGACGAGGCTAGTCGCCGGGTGGGACAAGCCATCGCCGCCGCCAGCCTGCCCGCTATCAAAAAATGAACAATTGACAATGGATAATGTAGAATCAATTTTTCATTTTCCATTTTTCATTATTAATTGACCAAAAGGATTCTTATGAGCTCCATCCAACTGAAAGCCAAAGGCGCCGAGATCTATATTCCGGACCGGAAACCGGTCGAGAGTTCCCTCAAACGTACTACCCATCTGGGAGTTTGCGCCCATCAGGACGACCTGGAGTTCATGGCCTTTCACGGCATCCTGGAATGTTTCGGGAGCAAGGACAAGGCTTTCACCGGTGTAACCGTGACCAACGGAAGCGGTAGCGCGCGGGATTCCCACTACAAGGACTATACGGACGAGCAGATGATGGAAGTCCGCAAGCTGGAGCAAAAAAAGGCCGCCTTCGTGGGCGAATATGCCGCTCACTTTCTGCTCAATCACCCCAGTTCCTCCGTTAAGGACGCCAAGAACCAGGATGTGGCAGCGGACTTGGATACAGTGCTGGCCCACTGCAAGCCTCAGGTGGTCTATACCCATAACTTTACCGATAAGCACGATACCCACGTGGCGGTCGCCCTCCGGCTCATCGCGGCGCTTCGACGGTTGCCAAAGGACCAACGCCCCAAAAAGGTGATCGGTTGCGAGGTGTGGCGCAGTTTGGATTGGTTGTGCGATAAGGACAAGGTGGTCATGCCGGTGGACGACCATGAGAACCTGGGTGACGCCTTGATGGGCGTTTTCGATTCCCAGATCTGCGGCGGTAAGCGCTATGACCTGGCCACTCGCGGGCGCCGTTTGGCCAACGCCACTTATTTCGAGAGCCACGCGGTGGATAAGAACAAAGCCCTGGCCTGGGGAATGGACCTGACCTCGCTTTTGGAGAACGACTCTACGGACCCCTTCGATTTCGCCAAGTCCTATATCGACCGGTTCGCCGATGAGGTAAAGGACCGTGTTTCCAGGATGAATCGTAAATAAGAAGCCTGTTTTTCGCCCATTTGGACAGTAACTTTTCGTCCCCGCCTGGCTTATAAATCCATGGATACTGAAAGAAGTTCTTCCTAATTTTTCAGGACCTTTCGGTATAATTAGTTCCTCAATTCTGCGTCAATGGACCGTCCCATGAAAAAAATCTTTTTTATCTGTGGTCTCGCCATCCTTTTCGTTTGCTCCACCGCCTTCGCCGACTCCAAGAAATCCAAGAAAGGCGGGATTCTCACCGGTAAGTTGACCGTCACGGCCCCGGCCCGCAAGGTCATCTCGGCCGAGCATGCGACCGACATGCACGCGATGCATGACGAGTATGGCTCCGAACCGGCGCCCGCGATCGCCGGCCATGAGTTGCCCGAACAGGTCGTCATCTACCTCAAGAAGGTCTCCGGTACCTACAAGGCCCCCTCGAAGCACGCCCAACTGGATCAAAATGACCACCAGTTCAGCCGACGGGTCCTGCCGGTCCTGAAGGGCACGGTGGTCGATTTCACCAATCACGACAAGATCTACCACAACATCTTCTCCAACTCCCAGATCAACAAGTTCGACTTGGGCCGCAAGAAGACCGGCGAGACCGTTTCCAAGAAGATGCTGAAATCCGAGATACCGGTGAAGGTTTACTGCGACATCCATTCCAACATGCGGGCTTATATCCTGGTGCTGGACAATCCCTATTTCACTACCGTGGGCCCGGAGCAGCATTTCGAGATCAAGGGCATCCCGCCGGGCACTTACACGATGGAGGCTTGGCATGATTACTGGGAACCCTTCGAGAAAAAGGTCACCATCAAAAAGGGAAAGATCACCTCGGTGGATGTGACCTTGGACAAGGTCCGCAATTGACCACCGCCATCCGGCTTGGTTTTAGGCTGAGGGACAAGCTTCTTCTCGCCATCACCGCCTTGGTCATTCTCCTCGTGACCGCCGTTCTTTTCACCTTGGGCTGGCGCCTCCAAGCCTCCACTAACGAGACCCTGGACAATGACCTCAACAAGACCCGGGCGGTCTTCGACCATCTTCAAAGCGAGCAAAGCCGGACCCTCTTGGCCAAAGCCGTCCTCATCGCCGACGCTCCGCACCTGAAGGCCGCCATTGACGTGGCCAAGCCCAACGTGGCCACCACCACCGACGCCTGCCTGTCGCTCAAGGGCACCGCACAGGAACCTCTCTTTCTCGTCACCGACAAGCACGGAAAACTCCTGTTCGATTCCTTCAACAAAGAAGCCATCTCGGCCCTCCAAGAGGGCCGTCCGGCGGATCCGAAAAAAATGGCGGTGGTCTCCTCCCCTGATAGCTGGCCCAATGTCCAACAGGCCCTTCAGGGGCAAAGGGCGGTCGGGGTTTTCATTTATCCCTTGATGGACAAAGCGGGCAAAGAGATCAAGGTGGCCTTCCAGACCGTGACCGTTCCCATCCTCCTGGGCGGGGAAGTCCTGGGGACATTGCTTCTCGGGGCCCCGCTTGACGACGCCCTGGCGGGTGAGATCAAGAACATGACCGACAGCCAGATCGCCATTTTCCTGGGCCGGAAGGTCTTCGCCTCCACTTGGCCCGAGGATAAAAGGCAGTTGATGGAACAGGGCTTGGCCGGGGTCTTGGATGAGGCGCAGAAGTCCTCGAACCAATCCAGCCTTCGGAAGTCCATCCCCATGGGCGAGGACAGTTACAGTTTCATTTATTCCCCCCTCAAGGACAGCAAGGACCAGGTCATAGGGGATTACGTCATCCTCCGCTCGGAAAGCGACGCTTTGCGGTTGCAGCGCACCCTACAAACTTCCATCTTGGTGGTGGGTGTCTCGGGTATCCTTTTCGCCATCATCATGGCCGTGGTCATTGCCCGGCGCATCACCGAACCCTTGAACAGCCTCTTGTTGGGGGTACAGGAAGTGGGGAAGGGCAACTTGAGCGTCCAGGTCCCCATCAAGTCCCGCGACGAGTTGGGCGTGTTGGCGGCTTCCTTCAACCAGATGATCCAAGGTTTGAACGAGAAGGAAAGGGTCACCAATATCCTGGGCAAGTACATCTCGCCCGAGGTCGCCAAAAAGGTCCTGAACGATAAGGACGGGGTCGCGCTCAAAGGGGAACGACGGGAATGCGTGGTCATGTTCACGGACATCCGCGGTTTCACCGCCATGAGCGAGAACGCCCTTCCCGAGAAGATCGTGGCCGATCTCAACGAGTATTTCACCCTTATGGTGGACGTGGTGGACAATTACGGGGGCATCTTGGACAAGTTCATCGGGGACGCCATCATGGCCGTCTGGGGCGCTCCGGTGCCCTTCGAGGACAAGGAAATGCGGGCGGTCAAGGCCGCGCTGGAAATGCAGGAAGTGCTAGGCCGCTATAACAAAGAACGCATCGACAAGAAATTGACCCCGCTCACCATGGGCATCGGCCTGAACAGCGGCATCGTGGTCTCAGGCAACCTGGGATCGGACAAACGCACCGACTATACGGTCATCGGGGAAGAGGTCAATCTGGCGTCCCGTCTTTGCTCCAAGGCGGCCCCCGGCCAGACCCTCATCTCGGAAGGCATGTACCGCAAGATCAAGGGTTTGGTCGAAGTAAAGGCCCTGGAACCCATCGCCCTGAAGGGGTTCACCGACCCCGTCAAGGTTTACGAAGTTACCGGCTTGGTAAAGGCTTAAGCCCCCGAAAAAAGGCCGCTTGAACCAACTCCTTGAGAATCCAAGGGGACCGGCACAAAGGGCACTAAGAACTTCGTAAATAATATTTTCATTTGTAACCCATTTAATCTTTTGCCTTTCTTGGTGCCCTTAGTGTCTTAGTGGTGAAAAAGGTTTGGGTGTTCGTTTTGAGCTTTGCCTAAGCTATAATTCCCCCGCTTCATCCTCTTTGGAGAAACCATGACCCGTTCCCGTTCTCGCCTTATCTTATCGTTCCTCCTTTTAGCTCCCGCCCTGCTTTGGGCCGAGGGGGACGCCAAGTCCCAGGACTTGACCCTGCCCGTGGTGGAGAAGGTCCTCAAGAACGGCTTGCGGGTCTTGGTCATGGAAAAACCGGGGGTGCCGGTCGTCTCTTTTTCCTTCATGATGCCCGTCGGCGCCCAGGACGCGCCCAAGGGCAAGACGGGCCTTCCCCACATGCTGGAACACATGATGTTCAAGGGAACGGAAACCATCGGGACTAAGGACTATAAGAAGGAGAAACCCATCCTCGAAGCCATGGACAAGGTGGCCGTCGAGATGAACCAAGAAAAGGCCAAACTGGAGCCCTCTATAGAGAAGCTCAAACAATTGGCCGGGGAAATGAAGAAACTCCAGGAAGAACACCATCGCGTCGTCATCAAGGATGAGCTCTCCTCCATCTATTCCCAGAACGGCGGACAAAGCCTGAATGCCTGGACCAGCCAGGACGTCACCAATTACCACATCACTCTTCCCATCAATAAGGTCCTGCTTTACGCCACCATCGAGAAAGACCGCTTGAGTCACCCGGTGTTCCGCGAGTTCTATTCGGAAAGGGATGTGGTGGCCCAGGAGCGTCGCTGGAGGACCGAATCCAGTCCCGAGGGCGCTTTGGACGAGGCCATGGAATCCACCGCCTTTGAAGCCAGCCCTTATAAAGACCCTGCCATCGGCTGGATGGGGGACATCTTCAAGCTCACCCGCATGGACGCCATGGACTTCTACCATCGGGCCTATCGCCCGGACCGGGGCGTGTTGGCCGTGGTCGGAGGAGTGAAAGCTTCCGAGATCCTTCCCATCCTCGAAAAGACCCTAGGGACCGTGCCCAATCCGCCCATTCCACCTCTCAAACCCGATTGGACTGTCGAGCCGCCTCAGAAGGGCGCCAAGACCGCGGTGGCCCTCTTCGACGCCGATCCTGTGGCCGCGATTGCCTGGCATGTTCCCAATTTCCCTCATAAAGAGTCGGTGGTGTTGGATGTGCTTTCCACCATCCTGACCTCTGGCAACAGCTCCCGGCTGGTGAGGGACCTGGAATTCAAGAACAAGATCGTCACCTCGGTTTCGGCTTCGACGGGATATCCCGGCGACCGGGACCCCAATCTCTTCGTGATGCAATTCACACCGGTGTCCTCACCTGGATACAACTCGGAAGCTTCAAAGAACGATCCGGCCCTGAAATTAGCCATGCTGTTCAGAGTGTCCTATGGAATAGCCATTGCAGCCATTGAAGGGGAGATCCAAGACATCCAGAAGAACGGTGTCACCCCGGAGGAGTTGGACCGGGCCCGACGTAACGCCGAGTCCTCCTTCCTTTGGGAGAAGTCCACCACGGAAGGGCTGGCCCAGGACTTAGCCTACAACCAGGCAGTCCACGGGGATTGGCATTATGTGGTGCGGTACATGGACATGGTTCGCGGGGTCACTTCCAAGGACATCCAGGAAGTGGCGGCTAAGTATCTCGTTCCGAACAACCGGACCATTGCCACCTTGGAAAGGCCGACATCCAAATGAACAATGGAAAATGTAAAATGAAGAATGGTTTTGTGACGTGGCTTTGTTCGCTTTGTTTTTCATTGTTCATTGTCAATTGTCCATTGCTTTACGCAAAGCCGCCGATCGTCAAGGAAACCGCGCCGTTGGTCATCGAGGTGCCGAAATTCGCCGTGAAGACCCTTTCCTGCGGCATGAAGGTCCTTTTCCTCAAGGACGATGAACTGCCCCTGGTATCGGTGAATCTCCTTATCCCTGGTGGACAAGTCCAAGACCCGGAAGGGAAGGAAGGTCTGGCCAACCTCATGTGCCCGCTCCTGCGGGACGGTGGGGCAGGGAAATTTACCGCCGAAGGTTTCGATCAGGAACTGGAGGGACGGGCGGCCAGCATGGACGCAGCGGCTGAGAAGGAGAACTTTTCCGCCAACTTCAAGTGCCTGGCGGGCGACCTGCCGCGGGTTTTAGAACTTTTCGCTGACATGGTCCGGCGCCCGGCTTTCGACCTCAAACGCTTCGAGACAGCCAAGACCAACAGCTTGGACAGCCTCAACCGCCTTACGGACACCCCCGACAACCTCACCCGGGCCTTGTTCAGTCGCGTTTTGATGGGCCATAGTCCCTATGGGCATTTGGCGACACCCAAGATCCTTACGGCCCTGACCCGCGATGATGTGTCTCGGTTCTACGCCGAGAACTTCGGGCCACGGGGCGCGGTATTGGCCGTGACGGGTAAATTCGATGAGGATCAAGTCGCCTCCCAATTAGAGGGTCTCTTTTCCGGTTGGAAAAACCAATCCGAGGTGCCAGCCCGGCCGGACGCCCAGCCCCTGGGCCCGGCCATCTATTTCTATCCCAAGGACGTGAGCCAGGTCTTTATCCGCTGGGGCGTTCCCGGTCTCAAACGTCACGATCCCAAGGACATTCCGTTGCAAGTGGCCAACTACACCCTCGGCGGGTCGGGGTTCAGCTCCCGTCTCATGGGCCAGATCCGTTCCAATCGGGGCCTGGCCTATTTCGTGGACAGCTTTTCCATCCCTTACGACGTTCGCGGCGTTTTCGAATCGGTCGGGGGGACGAGGCCTGACGCGGTGGGAGAATATTTGAAATTGATGTTCGGAGTGATGGAAGAATTCGCGAAAGAGGGCCCGACGGATAAAGAGTTGGACGAGGCCAAGCGGTCCATGATCGAGGAGTTCGCCTACAACTTCGAATCGTCCTACAAGTTGGCGCCCTATAAGGCGTCGCTCGATTTCCACGGCTATCCAGCGGACTATTTGGAGAAATATCGCGCCTCAGTGAAGGCGGTCACTCGCGAGCAGGCTACCCGAGCGGCCCAGGCCATCCTTTCCCAAAAAGATTGGGTCCTGGTGGTGTGCGGCCCCGCTTCTTTGGAGAAAGACCTTTCTGCCTTTGGGAAAGTGGTGAAGGTGATAAGCCTCTTTGAACCGCTGGGAAATAGGCCCTAAATTTCCTTTTCAATTCAACGCTAATTCTTTAGAATTAGCGTCCTTTCAAGGTAGTGGCCTCATCGTCTAACGGTTAGGACGGATGGTTCTCAGCCATTAAATCGGGGTTCGATTCCCCGTGGGGCTACCAATTTTTTCGCTCTGCGAAAAAATAGAGCATTTGAACAGGGGATTAGTTGAGCAGTTGATGAAAACCCTTGTGAAAATGCGGTCCACTGTTCTACTGCTCATGTATCCCGCTGTTCCTCTTTATTCCTTCTCCATTCCCTTGATTAACCCGACGATCATCTTGTTTATGCTCTCAAGTTCGGTCAGTAGTTCCTGGTGGGTTTCCGCTTTCACGAACTTCTTCCTTTTTGCGAGCTCCAAAAGTGGAACGCATTCCTGCGCCGAACCCCGCGCGATCCAGAAGAATTGCTTTCGCTCCGCTTTGTGCCACCGGCCATTGCCTTCCGCTAAGTTCGCCGCGACAGACAAGGAAGCCCTATTCAGTTGGTCGACTAGATAGTAATACCCTTTTGGGAATGTGTCGGTCAGGTTGGAAACGTGCTCCGCGAAATCAACGGATTTTTGGTAGACTTCGAGCTTTTCGAACATGAAGGCCATGGTTCCTCCGAGACGGCAGGTAGGATTTACTAATATTAGTTAATGGTTATGAGACGGCTTTAACGGGGATTTTGTTGCGTTGGTTTAAGAATTTTATTTTCTGGGTCACATAGAGGAACTTCCCCCATGTGCGGAGCTCCCGTGGTGGTTAACAATAAGTTTTTGGGTGGCAGTCTCACGGGGAATCGAACACCGTGGGAAAGATGCGGGGAACGGGAGTTTCGATCCTGGAGAATGTCTTGAGGATGGATAAAGATTCTTGTCTACAGGATCGGCCCTCGCTTTGAAGGCAAGGCCTAGTAGTAATTGTGGAACTCTTCATCCCGGACCTCGGTCACGCGGATATTGTTGATGACCTCGCGGACCCCGCCGATGCCTTGGACCAGGGTGGTAATGGCTCTTTTGGTCTCGAATTCGTTGGCGACGCCTGACAGATGAACGAGACCGTCCTTCGCTTCGGCGTGCATATGCTCACCCATTTGACGGATACGGTTGATGATGACGGCTTCCAGTTGAACGTCTTCGGGGTTGGTGTTCAACGGACTGGTCATTTGCGGCTCCTTCTTATTTCCCTTTTTTGATCAGCCGAAGGGCATAAAGCAAAAGGAGCGCGCCAGCCAGGGCCACCAGAACGGACCCCACGAGTCCATAAGCGGTGAAGCCCAACTGCCAGAAGATCCAGGAGCCCAAGAGCGCACCCAAGAGGCCGACCACCAGGTCGCCCACCAGGCCGAAACCTTTGCCTTTCATGATCTTTCCCGCCGACCAGCCGGCGGCCAAACCCACCACCAAGATAAAAATAATGTCGTGATCATGCATGTACATAAATGCCTCCGCAGGTCGAATTGACGACCCAACTTGCCTTCGATCTTAGTTGTTGAACTTATCCTTGGCCGCCTTGACCGCCTGACCCAGGATCTGCCGCGCGATATCCACGCCGGTTTTCACTTCTTCCCAAGCGTCCTCGCTAGCCTGCTGCAAGTTCGACATCTTGTTCTCGAGCGCCAAACGCTTGGCCTTCATTTCCTCGATCTGCTTCTTGAACTCGACCTGGACTTCATCTTTGGCTTTGCCCGCCTTGGCTTGGAATTCATCGATCTCACCATTCCACATGGCGATATTCCCTTTTAGTTTTTCAACGTAAGCGTCCCTTTTTGTAGCCATGGCAGCCTCCTTAATTCAATTGTTTCATGGATCAATGGACTTCAACGTGCGGGACGTGGATCGTGATGTCGTTGTTCCGGTCCTGGTAATACTTGATCCCGGCCAGGATGAGAAAGGCGACCAAAATCCCCGTCGCGATATAATAGAAATTGCCTTCACCTTTTTTCGTTAGGGGTTTCATTTTTGCCTTTCTTGGGACTTCTCGCGAAACAGCCTCATTAAGCGACCCTCAGTATGAGCACGACAAGGAGGACCACTACCAACAAGGACACCAACCCTATGCCTCCTACGTCATCCCCAGCCTTCAAATTTTCCAAACCGCGTGAACGGGCGGAGAGGTTCCTCAGGGCCGATTCTTCCCTCATGTCCAGAACTCTCGGCGCGTTGGGAAAGGAACCGCCGGCCTTGAGGGTCAAGAGACCGCTATTAGAGGCCAAGGCGCTCAATTGGGTCGATTCCTGCACCGACAGGGGCATGGGCCCGGCCATCAATTTTTCGGACATCCCGACAAAGAACAAACTAAAAGCCGCTACAAAAACGATGAGCTTTTTCATTTCTACTCCTTCTCCCTTGGAAATCATTGAAACTTGATGAACTAAGAGAGCAAGTTCCATACCATTTAGGATCCCGAAAAGTTGTCCGGACTAGTTCGCCCGCCTCATTAACCTTATCCCTTTTGGAAAGGGAAGGGGGTCGCGCCCGGAGCTTGTCCGACACACGATCAATATGATAGTTTTTGGAAATCATTTTGATCTTTTGCAAAGGATTCGAATGCCTGTAGGATCGGCCCGGTGTCATTGGATCTTTTTTTTACACCGGTAAAGACGTTTTTAGCCGAAATGAACAAAAACTTTCCACCGGTCCATTGGGCACGTTACTTGCTTTACGATCACCCCTGGCCACTTGGGCCCGAAGCGGCCCCTCGTCGTGATGATCGAAGCTTCTGGCAAGGACCGGAACCAATATGTTCTGGCGGTTGGCTGCGATGAAGACGCCAATGCCATTGTCCTGCTTGATCCCTTCCGGGGAGGGGTCGCCATGCCGGCGAGCAACTTTCGTTAAGTATCGTCAGAAAATTTAAAAAAGACAGAAGGTTATGACTTATGGGAACTTTTACGCTTAATTCCGAAAAGGCCTCGTCCAACGAAACGGTACGCGTCATCTATTTAAATGGGGTCCTAGACATGAATACGGTGATCGATTTTGAAAAAAAGTTGAAGGAGCTCCGCTCCGACGGCCAATACAAGGTCGTCCTGAACCTAAAGGATGTTACTCACATTTCCAGCGCGGGTTATGGAGTGCTCATGAGCGTTATCAAGGACTTTCGGCGCAACCGCGGGGACATCAAGATCACCCACGTTCGTTCGGAGGTTTACGAGGATTTCGAGTTATTAGAATTGCCGGGATTATTCCGGATCTTCAAGACCGATCAAGAAGCCGTCAACGATTTTTAATTTTCACTCTGGTTGAATTGAACCGAGTTTCGGTGAAGGATTTCAAAAGAGGGCTCGGCCGTCCTTAGCGTTCGAAGAGCTTCAACCTAGAACCTTGATGACCTTAATGGTTCCTGAGGAGCCAAAGAATGCAAGCCAGCATGGACAGGATCGCGAGGGTCAAAATCCCGGCTAAGATCCTTAAGGATCTTACTTTTCTCTCGAGATCAAGGATCACCTGTTTATCTTTCCAATTCTTATAAACCTCGAACCCCTGAAAAAACAGGGGAACCAATAGCCTCAATAGAGAACCCAAGTTACCTCCAGATCACGAGAAGAGTCGCCGTTCCTCGGAGGGAGACGCGCGCTTCTAGCCCCTTGTTGTCGGCGTACCCATCCAAGACCTCGAAAGAATCCACTTGGGTCCGGACATGGACATCGCGTTCCAAGGGCCTATTCAGGGCCTTGGTTATTTTTTCTTTCAGTATGTCCATCTTCGCGCCGACGGGAACCACGGCGATCTTCCGCAATTGGTCCTTAAAATCTGATTTTGAAATAAGATCGGCGATCTGGACGATCAAGTCGTTGGACTTAACGTCATATTCCAGGTCCGGCATTTCGAACACTCGTTCTTTCGCGCGATAATGGGGAGTGCCCCTGAGATAAAGCGTCAAATGAGCTGGCTTGTCGGTCAAATTGACGATCAAGGGAATGTAGCTCAGTTTGGCTTCGACGATGACCATGCCGCCCGCCCCCTCAAGCCGGATCCCCTCAATGGTCAGCTTCCGGTCCCCCGTGCCTGCTAAAACCTGGCCGAGGATCCCCATTCGGGGGTCCCGAAAATACCGGTTGGCATCCTCATAATCGATGTGGGCATTGGTCATGGCTTGAAAGATCCCCGGCCCCGGCTGGAAGGGCTCAAGGGGGGGCATTTCAATGGGGATGGTTCGAGGTTTTGGGCCAAAGAGGATCTCGGGGGAGGCGACCATTTCCAAGTCCACGTGAAGGGTTGACCCCTGCTTCAGGTCGGTCCTCATCTTTCCGACGCTCAAAGAGGTCGGCCTGATCAAAAGCCAGAGGCCTTTGTCCATTTCGATGGGCGACTGCATCTTCGCCCAGACAGACTTCAGGCGGGACTTTAAAACGGTCTCCTGGGCCACCTGCTTGATCCCGCCTTTCACCAGGTTGGTGATGTGTTGGAAGATATCGCCCCCTTGGGGAAAGGTCACGATCACCGGCAGGCGAACCATGCCGGGTTTTACGGGAGGGAAGCTCCGGCCCGTTGGCGGTAAGTCCATGACGTCGGCGATATGCGATCGAATGCCCCCGCATCCCACGGCCGAGAGGGACAGAAGGACGAGGAATAGACCGAGCCCCAGCCGAGTTCGGCCCAAGGGTGAGAGGTAAGTGCGAGAGTCCGACTGGTCCATGGTGATGGTTTCCTTTTTTCGATGAATGAATCCATTTTCGACTAATTGCTTCCTAGAAGGTATGAGCGGGGTCGATCAAAGCGAAGAGCCTGAAGCACGGACAAAGTCGCCACTATCATTTTGAGAGCTCGGGTCCAAGAATATCCCGGATCTTTTGTTTCTTCCCTGTCTATTCCACTCCAACGGACGGACAATGGTCTTCACTATGACGAAATCCTTTCAACTTTTTATGGCGCTGGTCTATTTATTGATGGCCGCTATCCCGGCCTATCAAGCCATCCAGCACACGAACGTCGAAGTTGAGTATTTAAAAAAATCCTATGAGTTGGATAATTTTCAAAATCACGGTGCCATCAAAGAGGTCGCGGTTTGGAAGGACATGATCTCCCGGCATCATTTTCTCGGGCCCCTGATCAAACATTTTTTTGAACCTTCCATTAACAAGCAATTCCACATCCCTTCCCAGCAAGAAGCCCAGCAGGCGCTGGATCGGATCCCGGACCTGGTCCAAGAAGGGAAAGACGAGGGAGCCGCCGCGCTTTTTTGGTCGTTGATCCTATTGGCCCTGAGCTTCTTTTATTCCTTTTTGGCCCTCACTCTGCGCGACAAGGCCCGATGGGAACCCCTCTTCGCGCTCACCCTCATCTCCGTTGTTTTTTTAGTGGTAGGGGTCATGGCGCCCGCGATGGTGATCATCGTCAGTCCCAAAAACGAGGTTTTTCCGCACTTCGTCTTGCATTATGAGGTTCGAAGCATCCTGGGCGTTATTTTGGAACTCTACTCCACCCGTTTTTGGTTCATCGGCGTATGTCTTACGGTTTTCAGTATGGTTATCCCATTGATCAAGGCCGGTTTGGCCTTCTTCGTCCTGGGATCCGAGTCCCACTCCTTGAAACGGAGGATCGCCAAGGTTCTTCACGCGATCAGCAAATGGTCCATGGCTGACGTGTTCGTGGCCGCCATCCTTTTGTCGAATTTTGCCATCAAAGCGAACAGGCACCTGCAAGCCGACCTGTTCCTTGGTTTCTATTTTTTTTTAGGCTACTGTATGTTGAGCATGGTCGCTACCACCTTGTTGCAGAACAAGGTCGAGAGCGGTGGGTGAAAAGCCGGAGGTCTTTATAAGATCTCCGGCTTTGATCGATGATTACCCCCCTACTTTACGATGACCTCGAAAAGCACCCTCATGTTGGCCTTGGCTGCCTTGGAATAATGATGGCTCGGTGAGGCTTCGTACTCCGCCGGCCTTGTCTCGCCATATCCGATGGTGGTAAGCCGGTCACTGGAAATAAGCCCTTCTTCGACCAGGTAATCCTTGACGGCTTTCGCCCTTCTCAGGCTCAAGGCCTTGTTGTATTCATCAGTTCCAGCGGCGGAAGTGTATCCCGCGATTTGGATCCGGGCTTTTGGATTGTCCCGGAGGATCTGGACGGTCCTTTTGATGACCGCCTTCGCCTTATCCGAAAGCGTTGATTTATCGAAATAAAAATGCGCATCCTCGAAGGCGAGGATGATGGTCTTTTCTTGGATGGGTGGGGCCGCGATGACCGCTATTTTTTCCTCCACCTTTGGCTCATCAGCCACATAGATGACTTCGGTAGCGGGCTTTTGGACCGCTTCTTTTTTCTCCGTTTCCCCACCCAAGGCTAAGACCAGCCCGAAAGTCACATTGAGGTTCTGGTAATATTCCTTCAAGAACGCGTTCTCATAGAAGATCTCAGTGACCATATTGTCCCGGATGTCGGCCCGAAGCCCGAAATTGTCCGAGAGCCAGTATTTCGCGCCCACGCCCAAGTCGAAAGTGGACATGTCCCCGCTCTCGATGGAGGGGCTGTAGTCGGCGGCACCGAAACCACCGAGGACGAAGAAGGTGAAATCATTGTCCGGCATGAGGTTGAAGACGGCGTCGAGGTTGTAGAAATACATGTTCACCTTATCGATGGGATATCGGAACTGGCCTTGCTTGTCCCCGGTGATCGTGTTGTCGTGGACGTTGGTATTGACCATTTCGAAGGTGCCTTCCAAGGCAAAAACCTTGCTGAAGTTGTAACTGATCCTGCCGCCATAGAGCAGGTTGTCATTCAGGTTCTGGCCCGTCTCGAAAAAGTTGTAGCCCAGGAAGGGACTTATTTCGACACTTCCTTCCTTGACGCCCGCACGGGCGGAGAAGGGAAGGACTAGCACCAAAGCGAACAACACACTCTTCGTTATTTTTACGATCGAACTCCTCGAAAATATCTTTTTCATCGAAATCCCCTTTTCTTCCTTTTTTTGTTGTCGGCTTCCGACCTAATGTGGGGGACGGGCCCGGAGAGCCCGTCCGCCCTGTGTTTGCGTTTCTTTTATCCGGATATCCCTGTCTTAAGGTGCCTGGGTGATGGTGTTCGCGTCCAAGGTGATGGCGGTTTGGGAGAGCAGTCTTCCGTTCACCGACGCGTTTGTATTGACGACGATTCCGCAGATAGGGCCAGCCAAGAGTATCCCCACGAATTGGGAGGTCGTCCCGAGCGTCGCGCTACTACCCGCGACCGTCCAGAAGACGTTCTGCGCCAAGGCGCCGTTTATAAGGTGGATCGTTACGCCGTTTCCTAATGTTAAGTTCTGGCCTAACTGAAAGACCCAACGGTTGCTCGAATTACCCTGCGCGTCGAGATAGATATCCCCGGTGATGTTAACGCTGGTGCTGGTGTCCCACTTATAAACGCCCCTGGTAATGGTGACCCCGTTGAGGAGTCCGGGGGTGACGGGACCCAGATTTAAGACACAATAAGGCTGACCGTTGCAGTCTGTCGTGTAGGCGGTGCCCATGTTGGTGGCGTCGGTAGAGAGGGTGCTGGTGTTGACGCCGCATAATCTATTGGTGCCGGTGTACCCCGCATCGGGTTCATAAATAGTCCCGGTCACTTCGGGGCAGTTTACTCCGATCGCGGAGCCCCCGCCGGAGTTCCCGACATTTCCCGTGATGACGCAACTGTGGGAACCGGTATCGGTGATAGCCGATTCTGCCAGGAGCACGTAATTTCCGGCCCCGCCCAGATTGACAGCCGCTGGATTAGGGCAAGCACTGGTGGGAGTGGATGTCGCCCCGGGCGTCAAGGTCAGGACCGCCAGGGGGCCTGTGACCCCTTTATCCCAGGTTCCGCAGGCCGGGATGAATAGGGCAGGACTTGCCATCAGGAGCACGACCAAAAGACCTTTCTTGTTAACGATCGATAACAGCCTTTTTGTACTTGAAAACATGATGCCTCTTTTCTTTAACACGCTTTTTGTTGATCGAATGTCCCCGACCATTTGGGGCGCCCTCGATCGAAAATACCAACCTTTGATCGTCAGGTGGAGATACTAGAAAGCAAATATCGTGCCTCTCTGATTTCCCAATGAATTCGAGTTATCGCATTTTGGTCGCGATCAAAACGATCTGGATTGATCAATTTGATCGTACCTATTTTGATAAAAATTCCAGGGTCCCTTTTTTACCCGTGATTTAGATGCAAACCACCTATCAAATGGATGATGAAGGTTCACCTTCTTAAGGAGT
>CAZLND010000010.1:0-2729 GCA_964560635.1 uncultured bacterium
CAACCCCAAGGCGAGTTTTCCGCGCCTTTCCGCTTCATCATTCCCAACTAATAACAACAGCTTGTAGCGGGTAGCCGATAGCGGTTGGCTTTTGTCAAAAGCTAATGCCATCAGGAATCGTCCGTTTTTTTTCAGTTTTTGCTAATTGCTACCCGCCATCCGCTAACAGCTTATTGTCGGATGCCTTTGCCTCGAATTTAGGCATTGCCTAGAACTTAGGCAGCCGAATCCCCGCCCCCAAAGACGAAAAGTCGGTTTATCAAGGTTTTAGAGGGAGACAAAGTTGGCACTTCCTTTGCTTTACGTGATGAGGCCGAAGGCCGAATCCCGATACAGCGGAGGAAAAAATGAACCAGCCTGTCCCGAATGCCAACCAGAGCACTGCGGAGATCCTGAATGACCAAGAATTGTTGGATGTCTTTCGTGGTGTTCTCGAAAAATGGGCTTTCCTTTCCTGTTCGGATATGGGTCCCGTCGTGGAAGGACCGGCTCCCCTCCCCCTGGAACGGGCGGTTCGGTTTTCCGGACCCCTCAACGGATCTTTGGTGGTGCGAGCTCCCGAAGCCTTCGGCCTCTATCTTTGGGAAAACGCCTCCGGCGGGACCGAAGCGGCCCAAGCTGGGGTCCGAACGGACGCCTTCAACGAATTCGTAAATCTCTTTTGTGGCCACCTCCTGACCAGTCTGCGTCGTTCCGTTCAAGGGGCCTTTAACCCTTACCTGCCCCAAATCAGTAGCCCTGAACAATGGCCTCCCCATCAACCGCAATTTTCTATGGCCTTATTGGTAGAAGACATGCCAGTGGAAGTTCGTCTTTGGATAATTGTTCCTTCCCCACAACCTCCCATTTACAGGGGCCTTTAATGGATCAGGTCCCCTCGAATCCTCAAGAACTGGACCGGACACTCTCGCAATTGGGCGCCCGCATGGCCCTATGCGAGGAGGACAACCGGGAAGAAGTCACGGCCTTAGGCCATGACTTCGCCTCCTGGTTGGACCTGACAAACGGTCTCCCGTCATTTCCAACGGGCCTGCTGGGCGCGCAGGCCCGTCAAGTCCTCCAAGGTCTTAAGACCGGGAGGCAAGTCGAACAAGTGTGCCGTCGTCTCTCCCAAGCGATGGCCGAAGCTGTCCACCACATGGGGACGGTCCTGGTCGGGGCTATTGAACCGGCAGGAACCCCGAACGAACATGTTCCAGCTTCCGGCGCGGGAATGAAGGTTTTCGGCATCAAGGTCGACGACTTGGGCGGTTTCCAGGATTTCGTGGCCGAGGCTCCTGAACACCTACAAGCGATCGAATCGGGTTTGTTGTCCCTGGTCCAAGGGGAAGCATGGGACCCGCTGAAGGTTTATCGGCCTTTCCATACCATCAAGGGCATTTGCGGTTTCATGGGCCTCTCGGGATTGGCCAAATTGGCCCATCAAGCCGAAGCCATCCTGGAGAGGTACAAGAACGGACAGGGCAAACCTTCCGAACAAGAGGTCGACCTTTTATTCGCTTCCGGCGACTTGATGAAAAAGCAAGTGAACCTCATTTCGAGGGGCCTTGCCGCCGGGAAATTCGAACTGGTGAACGTGGATCCCCTCCTGGCCCAAATGGCGGGTGGGACCGTCGCGGACCATGGCACCGGAGCTCCGGAAGCCGCCAAGATCAACATCAGCGAAACCCACATCCACACGGACCATTTCCTTCGCATCGGCGTTGAAAAGATGGACATGCTGTTGGAAACGGTCGGGGAAATGGCCATCTGCCAATCCCAGGTCACCGAAGGCATCGCCGCTTCCAATATCTTGGGCCATCTGGCCACCGAATCCTCCCGTCTTTCCAAGATCTCCCGCCAGCTCCAGGAGATCGTCCTTTCCCTTCGCATGGTGCCGGTCCAGCCTCTTTTCCAGCGCATGTCCCGTTTGGCCCGCGACCTTTCCCAAAAGACCGGTAAACCCCTGCGCGTGGAATTAGAAGGCGGGGAAACGGAACTCGATAAACGCATGACCGAGGAGCTGGTGGACCCTTTGGTCCACCTCATCCGCAACGCCGTGGACCACGGAATTGAACACCGGGAAGGGCGCCAAGCCACCGGGAAGTCCCTGGAAGCGGTCCTTTCCCTCAAGGCCAGCCACCAGGGTGGGGATTTCATCCTGCGGGTGGAGGATGACGGCACGGGTTTGAACTATGAGAAATTGCGCCGCAAGGGCGAGACCCTGGGTTACGTGGCACAGGGAGAAACCGCCCACGAGCGGCTCACCGAACTCATCTTCCTGCCCGGCTTTTCCACCGCCGAAAAGGTCACCGAGGTGTCGGGCCGGGGTGTGGGCCTGGACGCGGTCAAACGCAAGATATTGGCCTTGAAGGGTTCCATCCGGGTGGAAAGCCGGGAAGGCCACGGAACTTCTTTTGTCATCCGCATCCCCCTCACCATGGCCCTTATCGACGGCATCATTGTGCGGGTGGCTTCTTCCCGTTACATCCTGCCGTCCTTCCATGTGAAACAGTTCATGGCCCTGCGGGAAGCCGAGAGCCACCAGGTTTCCGAATCGCGGGAATGGTTGACGACGCCCTTCGGGCATATCCCGGTGGTGGACCTTTCCGAGTGGTTCGGCATCCAGGCGGGCAATAGTCATCAGCCGGTCGTGGTGCATGTTCAAGTGGGCGAAAGGGAAGCCTGCCTGGTGGTGGATGAGGTGGTCGGCAAGCAGCAAGTGGTCGTGAAGGGCCTTGGGGAGCATC
>CAZLND010000010.1:2739-22554 GCA_964560635.1 uncultured bacterium
CTGCCCGGTGTGGCAGGCGGCGCCATCCTGGGTGACGGACAAGTGGGATTCATCCTCGACCTCAACGCCCTTGTCCAAGGGGGCCGGGTTGGCCCGGCCCTCATCAATTAAAAGGACGGAGAAGAAATGCAAATGACCCAAAGGATCACCGAAGGACGTTATCTCACTTTCTCCTTGGCGCACGAGGAATACGGCGTCGAGATGCACCGGGTCCTAGAGATCCTCCAGGCTTCCGGGATCGAGCCTTTATCCGAGGGCTCTTCCCTCATCAAGGGTTTGCTCCCTTGGAGGGGACAAAAGGTGCCGGTCTTGGACCTGCGCCGCTGCCTGGGGAAGGACGAAGCCGAGAGGTCTTCGGAGAGCTGCATCGTGACCGTCACCGCCAAGGGTTGGGAAGGGAACTTGAGCCTCATGGCACTCCTCGTCGATGGAGTGCGAGAAGTGGTCCAGGTCTGGAATGAGAATCTCGAACAAGCATCGGTCCTGGAAGAGGATCCCCGGGAAGAATTCTTGAAAGGGCTGGTCCAGTGTGATGAACGGTTGGTCATTCTTTTGGACCTGGACCGTCTGGCGCGGTTGGACGAAGTCGAGGAAGCGAAACTCCCCTAAGGGGGAAAAGGCGGAAGGCCGCCGGAAAGAGGACGACATGGAAACAGCGGTGAAAAAGGTGGAGGGGAAGTACCTCACTTTCCGCCTGGGCAAAGAGGAGTACGGCATCGAGATCCTGAAGGTCCGGGAGATCGTGGCCATGATGGAGATCACGGCGGTCCCCTTGACGGCGATGCACGTGAGGGGCGTGGTCAATCTCCGGGGAAAGATCATCCCGGTGGTGGACCTGCGCCGCAAGTTCGGCCTGCCGGAAGCGGCGGCCACCCGGGAAACATGCATCATCACCGTGATGGTGGAGGGGCGGGAAAGCGACGTTCTGACCGGTCTGCTGGTTGACGGCGTCAGCGAGGTCGTGCAAGTGGCGGCCTCGGACGTGGAACCGGTCCCCGTTCTGGGCGATGACATGAGGTTGGATTTCGTGATGGGCCTCTCCAAGACCAAGGGGCGGGTCATCGTGTTGCTGGATATGGATAAGGTGATGCAGGGACAGGACCTCGCGGCCCTGAAAAAACTGGAACATATAACGGAGGGCGCCTTGGCGTCCGCCGAAAGGGAGGGATGAGTCATGGGTTTCAATCGAATGAAGCTGGATACGAAGTTGGTGGGGTCGTCCATTTTGGTGGCGGCCTTCATGGTGTTGTTCTTCACCCAATTCTTGACGCTTTTGCAGAGCGCTTCCAAGGGCCTGGAGCAAGTCAGCCGGGCCGGGGAAGCTATGCGGCTAGCCCAGGACGTGAACATTAATTTCCAGATGGCCGTTTCCAAAGGCAAGAACGTGGCCATTCTAAAGGACGCCAAGAACCGCGAGAGGACCCTTTTGTTCCTCAAGCAGGCCTTTGACGCCTTCGGCGAGCTCCAAAAGCTGGAGACGGAAGCCGATGAGCAAGATTACCTCAAGAAACTAGGCGCGGGCCTGGCTTCGGTGGCGCCTAAGCTCCAAACCCTGGTCCAAACAGCCCAGGACAAGGACAAGACCGAGGAGCTTTACGCCACCCACTTGAAGGACATCACCATCGACTTCGATAACGCGAGCGATGGCTATATCACCTTCCTGGGAAAGAAGGTCGAGAAGACCCAGTCGGACCTGAACGCCAGCATCAACTTGGGGCGTATGACCGGGATCACCCTGGTCTGTTTGACCCTGGGTGGCATCTTCTTGAACCTTTTCATCTCCTTGGGCGTCGCGCGTACCTTGCGCAGTCTCACAAGGGGTCTCATCGAAAGCGCCAATCAAGTGGCTTCGGCTTCCGCCATGACCTCTTCCGCCAGCCAACAGTTGGCCGAAGGCGCGGGCGAATCAGCCTCCAGCCTGGAGGAAACCAGCTCTTCACTTGAGGAGATGGCCTCCATGACAAGGCAGAACGCCGAGAATGCCCAGCGGGCCTTCAAGATGGTGGAGGACACGCGCACCATGGTCCTTCAAGGGAACCAAGCGGTCGAACAGACCGTGGTGTCCATGAAGGCCACCAACGACAGCGCGGAGAAGATATCCAAGATCATCAAGACCATCGAGGAGATCGCCTTCCAGACCAACCTCTTGGCCTTGAACGCCGCCGTTGAAGCCGCTCGAGCCGGTGAACATGGCAAGGGTTTCGCCGTGGTGGCCGAGGAAGTCCGTAATCTGGCGCACCGCAGCGCCACGGCCGCCAAGGACACGGCCGCCCTTATCGAAGAGAACGGCAAGCGCGTTTCCCAAGGCGTAAAGGTCAGTGAAGAGGCGGGCAAGACCCTTTCGGAGATCGTCGAACGGGCCAAGAAGGTCGCCGACCTAGTCGGAGAGATCGCGGCCGCTAGCCAAGAGCAATCCAAGGGCATTGAGGAGATCAATGGCGCCGTGGCCCAGATGGACAAGGTTACCCAACGCAATACCTCCAACGCCGAGGAATTGGCTTCCTCCAGTGAGGAGATGTCCAGCCAAGCCCAAACCCTCAAGGACATGGTGGTGCAGTTGGCCGTCATTCCGGAAGGTGGGCAAGAGGCGAAGGCTTTTGGATCGGTCGCGGCGAAGCCTGCCGCGAGCGCGGCTTCGACCTTCCATACGCCGCATTTCAAACCGGCCCCGACCCCCTCGGGCAATGGGCATGAGAAAAAATCGGTCATCCGCAAGACCTTGGTCCACGCTGGCACCAAGTCCTCCCCCGAGGAAGTGATCCCGTTGGGATCCGAAGACTTGAGGGATTTCTAAGATGGAGGCCTTGACCATGGAATTGAGGCCCGTGGAGTTCCAGCGCTTCTCCGAGATGGTCCGCCGCCACAGCGGCATCCACTTGGGGACCGTTAAGAACGAACTCCTGCGGGCCCGCCTGGCCAAGCGCATGAGGGCGCTCTCCCTCACCTCCTTTCGGGAGTACTACCAAATGGTGCTCACGGATGAGACGGGGGAAGAGCTGGCCCGCATGTTGGACGTCGTGACGACCAATAAAACGGAGTTCTTCCGCGAAGACAAACATTTCACGCTTTTGACCCAAAAACTGCTCCCTGAACTTCTTAAAGAAGCGGCCCAAAGGCCGGACAAGACCCTCCGCATCTGGAGCGCGGCTTGTTCCTCGGGTGAGGAACCCTACACCCTGGCCATGTGCGCGCTGGAAGCCGCGGGGGTGGGGGATGTGAAGGTGAAGATACTGGCGACCGACCTTTCCAGCCGGATGCTCCACCGGGCCGTGACGGGGGTTTACGAAAAAGGAAAAACCCAGGGGGTGCCCCTGACGCTCCTCCAAAAATATTTCGAGTCCGAGGGAAAAGGCGACGAACGGACCTACCGGGCGGGAGAAGCCCTGCGAAGTGTCATCCAGTTCCACCGCTTCAACCTGAACGATGGACCTTTCCCTTTCCGTAACTCCTTTGACGTGATCTTCTGCCGGAACGTGATGATCTATTTCGAACAGGCCACCCAATTCGAGTTGGTCGGCAAGATGGCGGGGGTCCTGCGCAAAGGCGGTTACTTTTTCACGGGTTTGGCCGAAAGCCTGCTGGCCATCAAACATCCCCTGAAACCCATCGCCTCGTCCGTTTATGTGAAGCCTTAAAGACCAAGTGAATCCAAGGAGAGAGAAATGAAAAGTCATCCGATGAACCTCAAAGACTGCAGAAAATGGGCGGGGTTATTTGTCCTAGCCTTCCTGCCAACGGGGGCGTGGGCCCAAAGCGGGAATGTGGATGTGGAGAAGTACCAGGATGACCTGGCCCATGACATTGAAAGGTTGAAAGCCCAAGGCCCGGCCTCGGCGCCGGTGGCCACCCCCACGCCCAAGGTGAAGGCTGGAAAGAAGAAGTCGGCGGAAAAGTCCGCGGAACCCAACCCTACTCCGGTCCCTGAAAAGGAAAAGAAGGCGGGGAAAACCCCGAAGAAACCGACGGAACTGGAAGAAGTCAACGCGCTCCTCGCCCAATTGTCCCAGAAGGTGGGTTCGTTGGAGGGCCAGGGGGCTTCCTTCAAATTCGGCCTGCTTCTGCAAGGCCGGGGCTCCATCAACGATAATCCCACGGTCAAGGTCGGTGGCAACACGGTTTATGAGGGGTTGGACGACAGTGTCACCCCCGGCTTGGTCAGCGACCAGGTCTTTTTCAGGCGCGCCGAGATGAAGTTCTACGGCGGCTTCTCGAACAATAGCATCCAGTACGTGGTCATGATCGATCCGGTGGGTGTGCCCGCGGCCACCAAGAACCTCGTCCAGGACTATTTCCTCACGGCTTCGCCGGTCAAATATGTGGACCTCACCATCGGCCAGACCAAGTACCCCCAGGGGTTGGAGGGACGGACCTCCTCGGCCAAGCTGGACTTCATCAACCGTACGGCCTTGGGAAGCAGTAATGGGTTCGGCGACCAGCGGGACCTCTTGGTCCAAGTCTCGGGAACCAAGGTCCCCCTCGCTCAAGACATCACGTTCGATTACGCCCTGGCGGCCGTCAACGGCCAGGGAAGGAACAATCCCGAGAACAATAACAACAAGGACGGCGCGGCTCGATTGGGTTTCCAGTACAAGGGTCTGTGGATAGGCGCCTCTGCCTATGACGGACTGGAGCAAGCCGCCGGCGTAACGACCCCGCTTGAAATGTGGCGTATCGGCGCGGAAGCGCAAGCCGTTTTAGAGAACGTGCTGACACCCAAGGACAACCTGAAGTTCCAAGCCGAATGGGGGCAGGGCTCCCTTATCAATGAGAACGGCACCACTAAGGCCGCCTTTACAGCCGCTAGCGGGGCTACGGGTGCCTGTGGTTTCTACACTGAAGGGCTTTACCGTGTCAGCAATACCCGTGTGGGCGCGCGTTATGAGCTTTGGGACCCCAGGGACCTGGGTTTCAGTTCCCCGGGTTCTTACCAGAACATCCTCACTTTGGGACTGGACCAATATTTCTCCGACGACCATTTGCGCGTGTCGGCCGATTGGATCCATCCCATCTTGGACAATCCGGCGGGCGGGACCTTGACCGTCGGGGAAGTCGCCGAGACCCAGGTGCAGTTGACCTTTTAATGATCACGCACTGCCTCATTTTGCGGCAGGGGGAGAGCGAAAGACCGTCGGATCCGAAGGTTTTGAAGGGGATTTTGCCGGGACTTTTGGCACCACAATTGCTTTTGTTAAGAACGATCTAGAACGTTGAGGAGGCAGGTCATGGATAAGTTCAAAACCGCGCTGGTCATCGACTCGGACGCCTCGTTCCGCCAATTCGTGACCTTGCGTCTAGAGATCCTGGGCTACCGGGTGAAGGAAGCCGGGAGCCCTGTGGAGATCCGCGCGGCGTTACGGGAGGGGCACGCGGACTTGGTCGTCAGCGAATTCGCGGTGCCCGGTCTGGAAGGGGAAAGCCTGCTTTCAGTGCTGGAACCCGCCAAACGCCCGGTGTTCTTACTCACCCATTGGGTCTCGGAAAACCCGGAGTCCTTCATGGAACAGACCGGGGTCAAGGCCGTCGTTCCCAAGAAGAGAAAGTCCGAGATCTTCAAACAACTGGAGAATCTGGATTGGACCCAGCTTGCCGAACCCGAGCCCGAAGTCTACGCTTTGGGTGAAAAACACATCCTACTCATCGAGGATTCCCCCACCATCCGCAACTACGTTCGCCGCATCCTTGAAAAGGAAATGCCGGGTTGCGTGATCCGCGAGGCGGAGGACGGCCGGGACGCCATTTCCGAGATGGCCCAAAAGAAAGTGGACCTGATCATCACCGACCTGCAGATGCCCGGCATGGATGGGGCCACCTTCCTGAGGATGGTGCGCAAGAACAACCTCTTGAAGCAAAAACCCGTGTTGGTTTTCTCCTCCAGCGAAACCTCCGCCCTCAAGACCGAATTCGGGGGTGACGGGTGTTTGGAGTTCTTGCCCAAGCCGGCCAGCCCCGAATCTATCATGGCCGCCCTCGGGCGCCTGATGGACTGCCAGGGCAATCTCTTAAGAAAATTGAAAAGGTAGGCTCGATATGAACAACCTGTCACAAACCTATACCTACGATCAAAGTCCCGATCCGGAGAACGAGGAGAATGTCGCCGCCGAATTGTGGCGGCTCTGGGTGGGGGAGCTCAAACCCCATTTTGAGGCCGAAAAGGATTTCCTGGAGAAATACGGCGAAAAGACCGGTTATGGTCCGGATTACATCTCCCGCGTTCTGGCGGACCAGCACAAGATGGAAGAATTGGTCTGGGAAAAGGGCCCGGAGGGGGTCCGCCAATTCGCGAAGATCCTGGCGACCCATATTCATTTCAAGAACGAATTTTTCACGAAGCGTGTTTGCCACATCCTCGAATTCGACGGCCCGGCCACCCAAGGACGTCATTAACCGGCTGCCGAGGCCCCGGCCTATGGCCGGGGGATGGCCGTGTACTTGGCCGGGGAACTACCCCGGCCAAGTGGCAGCTCGGTCCAACTACGTTAGGAGTTTATATAGTTTCATGGATTTGATTGTGCGGGATCGAAATTCGGACAAGGGAGAGCTGTCCCTTGACTCCTCGTTTGGAATGGACATGGAAAATATCCGTTGCGCATCCAAGACGGTCATTGTGGGAGTGGGGGAATACAAGACCAGCACTCATCCCGGCGAAGTACTGGTGACCTACAGTTTGGGGTCTTGCCTGGGGGTGTCGGCCTACGATCCCAAAGCTCAAGTGGGAGGGTTACTTCATTTCATGCTCCCTGATTCGAGGATCAACCCGGCCAAGGCTCAGGAGCAACCGGCCATGTTCGCGGATACGGGTATGGCGGTATTCCTGAACGAGATGTTCACTCTGGGAGCCACACGCAAGAACCTTTCCTTAAAGCTGGCGGGGGCTTCGAAGGTCCTGAAGGACGGTGAATTCTTCGACATCGGCCGGCGGAACCTCCTCATGGCCAAGAAACTTTTGTGGAAGAACAGCTTGGCGGTGTTAGCGGAGGAGACGGGCGGGGATGTGAGCCGGACGGTCCGGCTTCGGATGGAAGACGGGAAGACCACCGTGAAGGACGCGGCGGGTGAACACGAGTTGTGAAACAAAACTCTAACCACGAAGTAAGGCATAAGCTTTTGAACTCGAATTTTTATTTCGTGAACTTCGTGGTAAAAGATGCAAGTTTTTAAAAGGAGACGAAAAATGGCTTTCAATATCCTGATCGTGGACGATTCCATCACCACCCGGGGCATGGTGAAAAAGGTGCTGGGGATGACCCAACTGCCGCTGGGGGAATTGTGGGAAGCCTCCAACGGGAAGGAGGGGCTCGAGAAGATGAGGGAGAACTGGGTGGATCTGGTCCTAGCCGACCTCAATATGCCCGACATGACGGGCCAGGAAATGATCGATGAGATGAAAAAAGACCCCCTCCTTTCCGCTTTGCCGGTGGTGGTGGTGAGTTCAGAAGGGGACCAAGCGGTCCTGGACCACTTGGCCCAAAAGGGCGTCAAGGAGATCGTCCGTAAGCCATTCGAGGCTTCGCTCTTGCGCCAGGTGATCGAGCGGGCCTTGGGAGCGGTCGCTTGAATCCAACCCGGGTCCTCATCATCGATGACTCGGCGGTCGTCAGGGGGGTCCTGGCCAAGGGCTTGGCGGCGCAGGGGTTGGAGGTGGTCGGTGTGGCCGCCGATCCTTACGTGGCCCGGGACATGATCCTTCTCAAGAAGCCCGATGTCCTCACCCTGGACCTGGAGATGCCCCGTATGGACGGGCTCACATTCCTGGAAAGGCTCATGACCCATTTCCCCATGCCCGTCGTGGTGCTCTCCAGTTTGACCGAAGCAAGGGGCGAGATGGCCTTAAAGGCCTTGGAACTGGGCGCCATCGACGTGGTGGACAAACCCAGCAGGGGATTGACGGAAGGATTCGGGGGGGATCCGCTGAAGATCCTGGCGGAGAAGCTGGGGGTGGCGGCCCAATCCCACCCCCGGCGGCGCTTGGAAAAAAAGAGATCTTTAACGACAGCTAAGAAACGGCGCCCGTCCCCGACGGTTTTGAGCGAAAGGGTGGTGGCCATCGGCGCTTCCACGGGCGGCACGGAAGCCCTGGCGGAAGTCCTGGAAGCCTTGCCCGCTGAGCATCCGGGTGTCCTGGTGGTCCAGCATATGCCCGCCTTCTTCACCAAGAGTTTCGCCGAGCGTTTGGACCGCTCTTGTTGCATGGAAGTCCGGGAAGCTCGCAACGGGGATGAGGTCAAGGATGGATTGGTCCTATTAGCCCCCGGTGATCACCACATGGTCTTGAAGCGTTCCGGGAGGAAATATTTCGTCGAATGTCCGCAGGGGCCCCCGGTCCACCATGTGCGGCCCAGCGTCGATGTTCTTTTCCATTCAGTGGCCCACGCGGCCGGTTCGCAGGCGGTAGGGGCGATCCTGACGGGGATGGGGAAGGACGGGGCTGAAGGGCTCAAGGCCATGCGGGAAGCCGGGGCGGCCACTTTGGCCCAGGATGAGGGATCCTGCGTGGTCTATGGGATGCCAAAAGCCGCCATGGAACTGGGAGCGGCCGGCCAGATCGTTCCCTTGAACCGGATGGCCGAGGTCATCCAAGCGAAGCTTCAAAAAATTACGACACGCGCAAATGCGGCGCGGACTTAAGGGAGGCAGAAGTGATCGATACGACAAAAGCTCATTATCTGGATCTGGAACAAAAACTTCACACACTGCGAACCCATTTCACCATGTGCAAAGGCGCTGATAACAAAGAAGTGTTGGATTGGGCCAAGTTCTTCCTGGGTTGGAGCAAGGCCGCTTCCCAGCAATGCGGGAGTTGGACCGTGGAGAATTTGAGGAACATCGAGAATTTCGCCAAGAACCTGGAAAAATCCAAGGTGGGAGTGATGGGCTATGAGGTGCTCGAAAGCATGATGGGGGAAGCCGCCGTGAGCCTCAATTGCGAGATCCTGGCATACCTTCATAAGGGCAAGGTCCCGAAGCCGGAGCAAGAAAGGGCCTTCCTAGCTTCCTAAAAGTCTTGGGATAAAAGGCCTGAAACCATGTTGTTTCACGGCCAGCGGTATGTTTTCAAACCTCCTGATTGTGATATCTTAAGAGGGCTGGGGCAGGGCTTTTTCCTTTTGGGACCGCCCCCCGCGATCAAACCAGCTCTCAAGGTTCAACTATGAGGAGGTTCTATATGAATAAGAATTCCATCGCGGTCACCGTCTTTACTTTCCTTTGGGCCATCCAAACCGCTGGGGCGGCATCCCAGCCAGCGACTTCGCAGGACGCGGGGGTCAATCCCCGGGGCTTGGCGGCAGGTGACTTGATGGGTAACGGTTCGGAACAATTGGCCGTGGCCAACTTTGGCTCGCCCACCTTCATTGGCCTGATGCCTCCGGCTTCGGCCTCGCAGACTTCCAACGTGCAAGTGTTCAATTATGGGGCCGCGGGCCTAGCCCTGGCCGCCACCATCCCTACCGCTTCCAGCCCTCGGGGGATTTCCATCTTCGACCTGACCGGTAAGGGGCAGGGGGACCTTTTGGTCACCGCTTATGGCGCGGGGCTCTTGCAGGTTTTCGGCAGGGACCACGGGCATTTCGTGAAATTGGATGAAGCCCTCACGGGAACCATGCCGGTAGGCGTGGCCGCCGGAACGACCCGAGGCGGGTCCTCGGTCTTCGCGGTCGTGGCCGATTACGGTTCCAATCAAGTTTCCATTTATCCCATCGTCAATGGCAAGCTCGGCAAACGCATGGACCTTTCCGTGGACGCGGGCCCGGTCCAATTGGCGGTTGGCAATCTGGGCGGGAACTTCAACTCCATTGTCGTGGCCTGCATGGGCGCGGGCAAGATCGATATCCTGACCCCCAAAACCGCCGACCCCTCCAGTTACTCCGTCACTTCGACCCTCGCCCTACCGACCGGCTCCTCCCCCTCGGACCTTTGCCTGACGGACCTGAATGGGGACGGCAAGACCGACATGGTCGTGGCGGATTTCGCCAACAACGATATCCAGATATTCCTCCAAGGGGCCAGCGGGACCCTTTCAGCCCAGCCGTCCTTGGCCACCAGCGGCCAGCATCCCAACGGCTTGACCGTGGGGGACCTGGATGGGGATGGGAAACCGGAGATCATCGTCGCCAACCGGGATTCGGATACCCTGGATGTTTTCGCCGCGACCGGGACCGAATTCAAACTGACCCAAACCCTGAGCCTGGTAGACGGGACCAAACCGGACTTGGGGCCCGTGGAAGTGGCCTTGCTGGGCGGTAAGGGAACGGGGCCGCGGCTTTTGGCCACTACTCATATGAGGTCCAACAGCGTGAAGACCCTTACCATCCTGGTTCCCACGCCCACGCCGGATCCGGCGGGGACCACCGCGAGGGAGATCCGTCCCTTCGGCGCGGATACGACCTATTGTTATCCTAACCCCGCCCATGGGGTGCCGGTGAGGATCCATTTCAACCTGTTATCGCCCGCGCAAGTGGATATCCAGGTGTTCGACGTGGAAGGTATCCTGGTTTTCAGTGAATCCCTATCCCCGTCCCAGACGGTGGCGGGTGAGAACAATATCGATTGGAACCTGCGCAACCAACTGGGAAGCTCCTTGGCCAGCGGGACATATCTGTGCCGGGTCACCACCGGCGGCCAATCGGCGGTGAGGAAGATATCCATCTTCCATTGAATGTGGGTTGATAACTCGATTTTGTTCGAAGGCCTCTGGCGGCGTCAGGGGCCTTTTCTTTTTATTGCCCCTAGAAACCAAGGGACAAATAAAATTAGAATTGCATCCCAAAGGAGATGAACCATGGAAACGAAAGACTTGAAGAATTGGGGACCGCTGGCTGTCCTGATCGGCCAATGGGAAGGGGATAAGGGCGATGACATCGCGCCAGGGGACGACCGGGGAACGGAGAACAACAAATTCCACGAAGTGGTGATCTTCGAGCCACTCGGACCCAACCAGAACCACGAACAGATCCTCTATAGCCTCCGGTATAACCTTAAGGCCACACGCTTGGGCGACAAGGACCCCTTTCATGAGGAATATGGATATATCCATTGGGATGCCAAAGAAAAACAGCTCTCCCGAAGCAGCATCATTCCCCGCGGGTTTGCCATGCTTTCTGGTGGGAAAGCCGAAGCGGACTCCAAGGAGTTCAGCCTGTCGGCAAAATTGGGTTCGCAAACCTATGGCATTTGCTCGAATCCCTTCCTGGACCGGGAATTCAAGACCGTGGCCTTCGACATTAAGTTCACGATCCATAACGACCGGGAATTCAGTTATGAAGAAGACACCCAGATACAGATCAAGGGAAAGCCGGATATCTTCCACCACCGGGATAAGAATCGGATGAAGAAGGTTTGAGTAAGCCGGAAAAGCGGCGCTTTTAACTCTTTCGTCGCTAACATTTTCTTGAGGCATGCCTTCCAAAAACGGTAAAATTCCTCATCCGATCGACCCTATTCAAAAGGTCCTGTGCTTGAAAAAAAAGAAATTAAAAAAGGTAAAGAACCAAAAACCCGTAAAAGCTCGTCAACCCAAGGCGGGAGGCTCTCGGGGACAAGAAGCCCTATTGCGGGGCCTTTTGGAAGCCGCTCCTGACGCGATGGTCATTGTGGGCATTGACGGTAAGATCATGCTGGTCAACGCCCAGGCCGAAGGTTTGTTCAATTACCGGCGCGAGGAATTGATCGGCAAGCCCATTGAAGCCCTGATCCCGACCCGGTTCAGGGCCCACCATCCGGACCACCGCAACCACTATTTCCATTCCCCCAAATCCCGGCCCATGGGGGCTGGACTGGACCTCTATGCCCAGCGTAAGGATGGCAGTGAGTTCCCGGCGGAAATTTCCCTGAGCCCTATCGAGACCGACTATGGCCGATTCGCCATCGCGGCTATCCGCGACTCCACCGAGCGCAAGCGTCTTCTGGAAGAAGAGAACCGTCGGATGCAGGAATCCAATCGCCTCAAGAGCGAGTTCCTGGCCAATATGTCCCATGAACTACGGACACCCTTAAATGCCATCATCGGTTTTTCCGAATTGATGTACCACGAGAAGGTCGGGCCGGTCTCGGCCGACCATAAGGAATATCTGGGGGACATCCTGACCAGCGGGCGGCACCTGCTCCAATTGATCAACGACGTGCTGGACCTGACCAAGATCGAGGCGGGGAAGATGGAATTCCGACCGGAGGCCATCGACCTTCCCAAGGTCACTTCGGAAGTGAAGGAAGTCCTGCGGGGCCTCGCCGGGCAAAAGAGGATCAAGGTCGAGGTGCAGATCGACCCCGCTCTATCCAAGGCCATCCTGGACAGCTCCAAATACAAACAAGTGCTTTATAACTATCTTTCCAACGCCATTAAATTCACCCCCGACGAGGGTAGGGTCACCATCCGGCTCACCCCGGAACCGAGGGAGAAGTTCCGTTTGGAGGTCGAGGACACGGGTAACGGCATCCGGCCTGAGGATAAGCACAAACTCTTTATCGAGTTCCAGCAGTTGGATTCGGGGAGCGCGAAGAAATACGCCGGGACCGGTCTAGGGTTGGCCCTCGTCAAACGCATCCTGGAAGCCCAAGGCGGGGAGGTTGGGGTGAAAAGCGAGTTCGGGAAGGGCAGTACTTTCTTCGCCGTCTTCCCCTTGGAAATGAAGGTGGAACCCAATGGCGGGTGAAGCGATCCTCATCGTCGATGACAACCCCACGAATCTCAAGTTGGTGAAGGTGTTGTTATTGAAGGAGGGTTATCAGGTCCAGACCGCCGCTGACGCGGAAGAGGCCATGAAACTCATCGAGCAATCCAAACCGAGGCTCATCCTGATGGACATCCAATTGCCAGGTATGGACGGACTGGAACTGACCCGCCGGCTAAAAGCCGATCCTGCGACCAAGGGCATCAAGATATTGGCCCTGACCGCCTTCGCGATGAAGGGCGACGATGAGAAGGCCAAGGCGGCCGGGTGCGACGGTTATATCTCCAAACCCATCGATACCTTGGGCCTGCCGGGTTTGATCGCGGGGTACTTCCCGAAATGAAAAAGATATTGGTCGTGGATGACGATCCCATTGAACGCCGCTTGCTTTCCACTGTTTTGGGAAAGGTGGGTGGCTATGAGGTCCTGACGGCCGAAGATGGCCGCTTGGGGATCGAACGAGCCGTGGATTCGGTGGACGCCGTTATCCTGGACCTCCAACTTCCTGACATGAGCGGTATCGAAGTCTTGAAGAAGCTCAAGCAAAGCCGACCCGACCTTCCGGTCCTCATGCTCACCGGCGTTACCGACGTGCAGAAGGCTGTCGAGGCCACCAAGGCCGGGGCCTATAGCTACCTGACGAAACCCTTCGAGAACGACCAATTGCTCATTACCCTCAAGCACGCCATCGAGAAGAATGAGCTCTTGACCGAAATGGCCGAGTTGAAACGCACGGGCGGGAAGGGGAGCGCCCTGGGAAGGATCCTGGGTGTGAGCCCCAAAGTCCAAGAAATGGTGGGACAGATCCAACGGGTCGCGGATTCGGCCCTGACCGTGCTCATCCAAGGCGAAACGGGTACGGGCAAGGAACTGGCCGCCCGGGCTGTCCATGAGGAAAGCTCGCGCCGGAAGAAACCTTTTGTGGCCATCGATTGCGGGGCCTTGGCCGAAAATCTCCTGGAATCCGAGCTCTTCGGTCATGAGAAGGGGGCCTTCACTGGGGCGGACCGTAAAAAAGAGGGGCAGCTGAAATTGGCCGAGGGCGGGACCCTCTTTTTGGACGAAATAGGGAACATGCCTTTGGGTCTACAAACTAAACTTTTAAGGGTCCTGCAGGAACGCCAGGTCAAACCCGTCGGAGCGGAGAAGTCCTTCGGCATCGATGTTCGGTTCATCGCTGCCACCAACGTGCCGTTGGAAAAGGAAGCCAAGTCCGGCAAGTTCCGCCAAGACCTGTTCTATCGTTTGGCGGAATTCACCCTCGACTTGCCGCCTTTGCGGGAGAGAAGGGAAGACCTGCCGTTGCTATTCCGACATTTTCTTGAGGAAGCCAGCGTTGAGTTCCGTAAGCCGGTGGGTATTGTTCTGGGGGAGGCTGGGATCCTACTGACGGCCCATTCCTGGCCGGGTAATATCCGGGAACTGCGGAATGTCGCGCGGCAGGCGGTCCTATTGACCACGGGTTCCACCGTAGAAGCTAGTACTGTCCGGGACCTATTGGGAAAATCCAAATCACCTGTCGTATCCCCGGGACCGGTGGAAGTGCCTATTCTGCCGGGACAGTCCTTGAAGCAGATCGCCGATCAGGCGGTTGAAGAAGCGGAAAAACAAGCCATTCGCGGTGTCCTCCGGGCCACCCAAGGCAACAAGAGCCAGGCGGCCAAGATCCTCAAGACCGATTACAAGACCCTCCACGTCAAGATCAAGAAGTACGGCATCCCCACTAAGGAAGAATGACCCTGGTTTGAATATGGATTCAACACTATGGTGCCACCGCCATAGTTCCGGTTTTTCTCTTTTGATACCCCCCTAAAATCGTTGTTTTCTCCCCTCCCTGACTGGCATCACCTTTGCTTTAACCCATAGGTGTTCCCAGATTAATCAGAGCAAGGGAGACACCCAAGATGTCCAACGAACCCATCCTCATCGTCGATGACAACCCCATGAACCTCAAACTGGAACGGGTGATCCTGGAAGTGGAGAAGTACCAGGTCAAGACCGCCCGGAACGCCGAAGAAACCATCCAGGTCCTCCATGATTTCCATCCCCGTTTGATCCTCATGGACCTCGGGCTCCCGGGATTGGACGGGGTGGAGTTGACCAAACAGCTGAAAGCCGACCTAAAGAACAAGGACATCATCATCTTGATGGCCACCTCCTATACCCAAAAGGGCGACGAGGCTAGGGCCAAGGCCGCCGGATGCGACGCCCTGATCACCAAGCCCATCGACACCCAAGCTTTGCCGGGTATCATCGCCGGCTATTTACGGGACGGCAAAAGCCGTTCTGAAACCCGATAAAAAACCCTTAACCGAGCTTACTTTCAGGATGAAGCCATGTTGACCATGAACAAGACCAAATTCGGGATGACCCGTCCGGCGCCTAAGAGCGTCCTTTCGGCCATCGAGGCCTTCAAGAACGCCCCGGTGATCGCGCTCCAGGAGATCGAAAGGGTCAAGGTCGAGAAAAAATTCGCCAAGCACGATTCCATCTTCCTGGAGGACGACGCGGCCGAGTATGTCTGGTTCGTCAAGGAAGGGCACGTGAAAGAGGTCATCCATTCGGCCGATGGGAAGAACCTGACCCTTTCCATGGTGGGAGAAGGCGGGGTGTTCGGGACCGAGGCCTTCACCGGAGGGGTATATGGTTGTCACGGGGTCGCTGAAACCGATGCCACCGTGCTGGCCTTTCCCATGCAAGCCTTCCAAGGTTTGATGGGGAGATACCCCGAGATCGCCCGGGCCGTCGTGGTCCAGATCTCCAAGCTCTTACGTCGTTCTAAGGATACCCAGACCTTCGCCCAAGAAAGCGTGGAGAAGCGTCTCTTGCACGTTCTCATCGAGATGGTAGGGGAATTTGGCACCACCATACCCTTGACCCGCAAGGAGATCGCCGAAATGGCGGGTACGACCGTCGAGACCTGCATCCGGACTTTCGCTCACCTGGAAGAGGCGGGTCTTATTGCCACCGAACGGGGCAGGTTTACCATCCGCAGTGTCCAGGACCTGACCAACAGGATGCAAAAGAACTGAAATGGAGGAAGTCATGAAATCCAAGAATCCAAAAGTGAAGTTTCTGCTAACAGAGAAGGCCCTTCAAACCTTTAAGCTCTCCCTGATGGGTAGGCCGCCGAAGAAGGCGTCTATGAACCCCCTTTTCCTGAAGGCGCATATGGGTTTGTTCCAAGGTCTTCCGGTCAGGCTCAATTGAATGAAGGGTGAAACCACATGTTGCCCATATTCGTTGTTGATGACGATCCCGATGAATATATCCTCGTTCAAAAGGCCTTTGCTCAGAACCAGGTTCCGAACCCTGTCGTGTTCCTGAGGGATGGGGAAGAACTTCTGGACTGCCTCTCGAAAAAAGGACCTTACGCGAATGACCCCGATGCTGGAAAACCGGCCTTGATCCTCCTTGACCTGAATATGCCCAGGATGGACGGGCTAACGGCGCTGAAACTGATCAAAAGCAGTGAAGAATATAAGTCCGTGCCAGTGGTCGTTTTGAGCACTTCCTGCGCACCAGAAGATATCTCAATGGTCAATGAACTGGGTGCGGACTCCTATATTTGTAAACCCCCGGATTTCGAGACTTTGGTCAGAGCCATTGGGTCTTTGAAAAACCATTGGATAGAACCCCTCAAACCACCATCGGTTGAAAGTATCCTTTTTTAAAAGAAACAACGACGTAATGGGTGAAACGAAGGACACTCGTCCTGTTAAAATGAAACCATGGGTTCCACCTCGAAGGCAGATCCGATCAATTACCTCAACATCGGGCTCATGGTCCTGTCCGCCGCGCTGGCCTTGCGCTGGCCCTTCGAGTTGTTCCTCATCGTCTATGCCGTCCTGGGTCCCCTTCACTATTTGACCGAGATCTCCTGGCTTCACGACCGGAATTATTACACCCGAGGCAAACAGGACTATCTCTTTTTGCTGGCCGCCAGCCTTCTGATTACGGCCTTCTATTTCAATTGGATACCCTTCACCCCTAAAGGCGCGGTGGAATTCCTCACTTATCTTTCCTTCGCCGCGGCATTTATCTTCGCCTTTTTCAAGGGGGCGGCGGCCCGGCTGGTGGGTATAGGCGTGGCCGTCGCCGTGGCGGGGTCATTCGCCCAGTTCGCCGTTTACAAAACATTCTTCGGGATCCTGCTGCCGACCCTGGTGCACGTTTTCATCTTCACGGGTCTTTTTATCCTGGCGGGGGCATTGAGAGGGAGGAGTCTTTCGGGCCTTTTATCCCTTTTGGTCTTCACGGGAGCGGCGGCGGGGTTGTTGCTCTATCATCCGGACCGTTCTCATTACCAAGTGGCGGATTACGTACGCGACAGCTATGGGGTTTTCCAGCCGGACGGGAAGGGAAGCAGTCCTTTCATTTCACTTAATTACGCCGTGGCTAATCTTTTCAAAATGGCGGATTTCAACCGTCCCGGTTTATCTTTTGCCGAGGCACTGGGGGCCATCAACCAATTCCTCTATCAAAACCCCGCCGCCTTGGCCCTCATGTCCTTCATCGCCTTTGCCTATACTTACCATTACCTCAACTGGTTCTCCAAAACATCCGTCATTCGTTGGCATGAGATCCCCCGGAACCGCTTTGCGGCCATCCTGCTCATTTGGGTCGGGTCTCTGATACTTTACGGATACAGCTATGGGCTGGGATTCCGCTGGCTTTTCTTCCTTAGTTTTACCCATGTCTTGTTGGAGTTTCCCCTGAACCATCTGACTTTCATTGGGATTGGAAAGGCCTTGGGTGGATCCTTGATCGCTGGGCCGAAAAATGAGGGAAACGTAGAAGTTTAAGGCGGGTCAAGTTCCCCGGGTCAATTGGCTGGTTATTTCATCCACGGTCGCGCGTTCTTCCGGCGTGAGGAAACCCCACTGGCTTTTCAAATAACCCAGGTCCTTGAAGACCTCCTGCAAAAAGGTCCAAGAGCCCTGCCGGTCCTTTTGGACGCGCTCCATCAGGACCCTTTGTTCCTCCGGGGCATGCATCCGGCTTTCTACTTCCAATAACGCTTTTTGGGAAAGGGCCAAGTCGTTCTCGGCCGCGTCCCTTTCCGCTTTAGCGTTCCGAAGGTGGACAAGGCTGGATTCGATGTCCTCGTGCAGTTGGATATTGGCCGGGACATAGTCGGTCTGCGCGGCTAAAGGCGGGATATTGATAATCAACAAGAGGACCGGGATCGTCGCGAAATACTTCATGGATTTTCTCCTTTCGCCAAGGAAGAGAGGCCATTTCCTTTGAACAACCCTTAACTCAAGCTTGCGCCGATAAGAGCGATTTTTCAATGGTGGAGCGGCATATCTGGGTTCGGGTCAGGGCTTATTTCATGGAACTATCAGGGAGGAAAATCTTTACCCGGGTTAAGATGGTCGGAGGGTGGAACTTTGCCCGTCTTTCTTTCGTCTTAAACCCGAGAGTCGTTTTTGAGGGAACCCATTCTTAAGGAGCCACAATGTTCAAGATAATCCGTTCTTTCAAACAGGCTTGGATGCTCCCGCTTTTTGCCGCGGCCTTGCTCGCTGGATGCGGCGCGCCTCCCCAACCCATTCCACCCGTTTTCAACCTTTATGGCTATCAGCGCATGGCCGTCGTTCCCTTCGCCGATCAAAGCAAGGACCCGGCCTTGGGACAAGCGATCCAGGATGAGATGGTGAGCGAAGTCCTGGCCCTCAACGCCATGCCGGTGATCGATGGGGCCCAAGTGGGAGCTTACCTTAAGAGCATCAAAGCGGACCCTTCCACCGTCGCCACCGACGCGGACTTGCGCAAGAAGATCGGCCAGAAATTCCAATGCGATATCCTGTTGGTGGGAACGGCCACGGGTTATACCGAGATCCTCAAGGACACGGCTCCCGAAAGGAAGCAGGATGGTCAGTGGGGATTCATGACCGACCGTAAGGCGCATGTCTACGCCACGGCTCAATTGATGGACCCAGTCAATGGCACCCTTGTCTGGACCCAAAAGAACGGCGGTTATAGCTACTACAATACCTGGAATCCCCTGCCTGTCCCGGCGGTGGAAGTGCCCACGGAACTCCAACAATTCGCCGACTTGGCTGTCTTGGTCAAGAACCGGGTCGAGAACAAGGGGGACCGGGAACCGCTCACCTTGAATGAGAACGACCCCAATGTCTTGCTCTATCCCCAAAGCCATTATTTCGCCGAACTGCGCCAAAAGGCGATCGTGGCGATGGTCGATGCCATGGTGGGGGATTTCCGGGGTCACAACGGCTGGACGGCTAACTCCAAGTAAGCCCAAAACTTGAGGGGCCGGTCAGTGGTTCGATGCGCGCCCTTGGGTTTTTCTGGCTTGGCCAGGGCCTAGGGCGCTTACTCACCATTCGATCCATGTCGCCCCACCTTGTCCGGCCTAATCCCTTATAAGCTCCCGGATCTCTTCCGACCAATCACCGATGATGAAAGTGATGTCGTCCATATCCTCTTGGACGGTGGGGAGCCGTCCGGGTTTTCCTTCCGAGAGGACCATGTCTTTTCCGATCAGGTCTTTTTTATCGAAAAAATTCACGGTCCAATTCAAGGCGAACTTGAGTCCTTCAGGGGATTCCACATAGGTGGGCGCGAAGCCCGTTCTTGTTTCCCGGGATCGGCAAGTCGCCGCCCGCACAGCCAAAGGAAGGGCGAAATCGGAAGGTTCGATATCCACCACGTCCTTGAGGAAGAGGATCTTCTTTTGATAGCTGGTGGTGGGTGGAGCGGTCTTGAAAGAAAGAAGGCACTTGTCCAGCCATTGGCCTTGTTTCGTGAGGACCCGGCAGGGTACCTCGGCAAAATCCTTTTCGCCTGATAAGGGATGGGCCCCGATAGCCCCGATGGCCTTGGCTTTTTCCCGCAGGGCCGGGGAAAGCGTCAGAGGACCTGAATCCCATTCTAGAAGAAGGCTCGCTTTTTCATCAGGTAGCACGGACATGGTCCGCATGGCGTCATCCAAGTACCATTGCTGACCGCAGGCGGGGCATAGATAAAGGAAACCTTTTTTGAGGGACCGGGTGCGAAGGAGGGTCTTGGGATAACGACCCCATTCCCCCAGAGGTTCTTCCAAGGCCAGTTTCCAGCTGAATTGAACGGTCCGCCAGCCGCCGTCGCAGGCGGGGCAACCCGGCTGAGGCCCAGTGGCTCCCGG
>CAZLND010000011.1:0-21894 GCA_964560635.1 uncultured bacterium
GGTTGAGCTGCTCGGAAAAATGGCTCAGGAGATGCGAACTCCTTGGCCATCAATGGTCCCGGGATGTCAGTGGCTTATATCAATGGCGACCGGCTCTTCTTGATCATCCCTTTCGTTTTTCTCATGGCGGGACGTTCCTTGGATTGGATCTTCCAGATGACCGCCAAGTTCAAAAAAATTCCACGGATAGCGGGGCAGACGATCCTGGCCGCGGGGTTGCTGGGTTCCCTGGCTTTCAATATCCAGGCCTATTATTTCCAGTTCCGTCAGTTCCCCCCGAACTTCGGGGAACTCGGCTATTCGAACATCCAATTGGCGCATTTTTACCGGAACTTCTATCCCTCCTGCCATATCCTGTCGCATTATTCGACCTATTCGATGCCGATCCGCATTATGGATTGGGAAAAGGGCTTACAAGTCCTGATCTTGGATGATTACGGCCCGGCGGTGCCGATCGATTATCAAACGGATAAGAACATCGTGTTGGTATTCCCCGTCGGATCTTGGAAACCTGTCCAGGAAAAAATAAAGGCCGAATATCCGAACGCGGTTTGGACCGGGGTCTATGAAACTCCCGGAGGGAATCCTTGGGCTTATTTTGTGGAGATCGGCAAGGATGACATCATCAAAAAGCAGGCGGGGCTGAAACTTAAAAGCGGTTTGTTGTAGTGACGGTGGACTTTTAACTAAGGAAGTTGGGGCTCGCGGACCGGGTTTTAACACGACAAAACCAGATAAAACCTTATAATGAACCCAGTTTTACGTCCTTTCGCCTTTGGCTGTGCCTAATCGTCCATGATCGCCCGGAGAATTCATGAGCCCCCAAAAGAAGCGGACGCCCGCCAAAATCCGTAAAGCCAGTCCCTCTTCCCTCAAAAGAAAAATCACCGCTTCGAGCCTTTCCTTAAAACCCGTTTTCGAAAAGCTGCCGCCGGGTCTTTTGATATCGGCTTTCGGCGTTTTTCTGGCCCTGGGTTATTTTTTCCTGGACCGGGACCTGTCGTGGTTGGGGGCCGCCTGCCTGGTCCTGTGCCTGGTAACGGCGTGGAAAATAAATCGATCGTCCCAGTCCTCCTTCCAGTTTTTTTATTTTTTCGCCTGGATCTCGGGCTTGGTCATCTTTCTCAATAGTTTCGTCGAACTCCCCTCCATGACCCGTTACCTGCCCTGGGCGCTACCTTTTCATCCCATTTCCCCTTGGCCGGCCGCGATGGTCGGATTAATGTTGGTGCTGTTGGGATTCGCGGGGTTCAAGGACAACGTCGCGAAATACGAAGACCTGAACCCCTGGGCCGCCAGGTTCTGTCTTGGGGTCCTGTTGGCCGTGACCGCCTGGGTGAGACTGCGGAATACCCAGGGCCCTTGGTTGGGCTATGATTTCGATTCGGCTTCCCTCATGATGGACGCGCGCAATGTTTGCGATTTCCCCTACTACCGGCAGTTGTTCTTCTACGACAACGCCTCCCCCCCCTTCGACATCTATTACGCGGCGGGCTGGTGTGCCCTTTTCCCAAAAGTCTCCTCCATCGTCCTCCAAAAGTACTTGATGACATCCCTTGAATTGATCACCTTTTGGGTCCATTACCTGTTGGGTAAAGAATTAGGGGGGCGCCGCGTAGGCCTTTTTTTAGTGCTGGCTTTGGCCACCTCCAAGCCCCTGCTGGTGAGCTGTATTTCGGGTTGCAACTCCTCCATCCTGCTCGCTGTGGGGTTCATACTTCTTTTCACTTTCCGGTTCCTGAAAAATCCCGACCTGAAACACGCGCTTCAATGGGGTGTGATGGTCGGTTTTGGAGGGTATTTTTACACGACTGTTCGCACCTACTTATGGCTCGCTCCCGTCATATTGCTGGCGGTAGCCCTTTGGCATAACCGGAAGGCCAAGGAACCCTGGCCCTGGGTCTTAGGCACCGCAGTCATCACCTTCCTGACCTACCTTTTTTTCTTCATCAACGGGTTTTTGCCAAGGGTCCTTGCACCCAATCGTTTTGTCCTATGGTCATTGCTCGCGGTCCTGGCGTGGTTTTTTTACAAGGCGACCAAGACCTCTAAAATGTCCTCGGGTGTCAAAGAGCTCCTGACGGTTGTCATTGGCGTGTGCGTGATGTGCCTAGTTTTTTACCCCATCGGTTCCAATCCCGTCTTTTCCTCCTACGCTTCCCAGTTCTCCATTTTCAACAAGGACAACCCCGCTTATCCCCAAGGCGGAATGTCGGTTTCTTTCTTGTTGTACAGAGCCCAATGGGTCTTCGGTGCCCTGTTCAGCGGGGTTCCGGACAACCCTAAGTTCAGTTTCCCGGGGGAGGCCTTCTTCAATCTAGCTTCCATGCCTTGGATCGTTATGGGCCTGGCCTGGTGGCTGGGGCGGCCATCCTGGAAAGGCGCCTTCCTGGTGCTTGGGATCGGGGTCGGGGCATTGCCTTATCTCCTCTCTTTCGATGGGAGTACGGGACGCTTGAGGGGATTGATCACCCCGCTTTTCCTTTTAGGCGCCATCGGCTTTGATGTTTTCTGGAGAAGGATCCGAACATTCCCCGGGGGGCGTTTTTGGCCCTTGTTGGGTCTGGCCGTCCTTTTGCTCTACGGGAAATGGGCTGTGGAGATCCTGAATTACCGTGATGACGTCCTTTGGGCCCAACAGCCCTCGAGGGATGAATTCGTTTTTGAACAGATCCGCAAGGATACCCCGAAGTACCGGATATATCTGTGGGCCGATGGTTTATGCAATGATCAAACCATCAGCGTTCTAGTGGACGAGGGGGAAGTGGTCTATGGGATCAACACGCCGGGTGCCCTTGTCCCCCAACAAGAGGGGGCCAAGCTCCCCGACGTGGTGGTTTATATGGATGGAACGAATTCCGATAATTTGAAGCGGATGGAAAAGGCTTTTCCCCAGGCTCGGGTGGAGGAAGTCCATTGTCCCGGTGTTCCGGGATACCCGTTACTAGTGAAGCTTTATATCGAGGGTAAAGACCTAAAAGGGGGAGAACCTTTTGGGAACAAACCCTATTTTTCGATCGTGGATATTCCTGAGGGTGCCTGGTGCTGCCGGACCTATAAATTCAACGTGGGTTTGGGACATGGCGTGATACGGCGGGAAGATTGGCTGACGGGCCCATTGGGTCCGCTACCCGATGCCCATCCGCTGGAAACGGTGAGCGTCGAAGGAACGATGAGTATCCCGAAGGATGGGAAGTGTCGGTTCTCGGTCGGAGCGGGTAATTGTGTCGTGATGGAGGTGGATGGTCGGCGTGTCTTTGACTACCGGCCCTCTTCCGCCGCTCCCTCCGAAGGGAAGACACAAATGGTCGAGTTGAAGACGGGTGTCCATCGAGTGCTTTTGAGAAGCTGCTTGCAAATAGGCATAGCCCTTCCTGAGGTAAAAGTAAGGTTCCCGGGTGAAACGACGGACAGGCCCTTGGGTTCTTTTTAGCGCGGGGAAAGCCGTTCGAGAAATCATGACTGGAGAGGGAAAGATGGGAACGAGCCGAAAACGAAAAAAGCCGTCTTCCAAAAAAAACGCGAGAACTGTCCTTCCCAAGGTCAAAAAAGGCCAGGCTCCAGCCGCGGGTCCTGCCGCGCAAGGGTCGATCTATATACTCCTCACGGGCATGGTCCTGGTCGCCGCGGGCCTGTTCTCCTTTCCTAATTTCCGTGTTTGGCTTCCTCCTGGCGGGTTCCTTTCCAACCTATTGGTCCATCCCTCGTTGGCCCTGGTGGGTTTCGCTATCCTGATCTTCGCCTTTCGACAACTTCCCGATGAGGGAAGGGCCCCTGATATCTCCAAGCCGATGGCCTATGTTTGTTTCGCCTTCTTTTTTGGGCTTTGCGCTTTTTGGCGTTTTTACCGGCCTCTTGAGCCCAGCGCCCACCATTGGTTCGACAACCAAGTGGTGACCGGGGATATCGCCAACATCCTAGACTCGGGATACCACCCCCTCCTTTTCCCCTTCGGACAAAGGGAAGCCTTCTTCCCTTATCTGACGGCGTTCCTGTGGTATTTCTTTCCGGACGCCAATGGGGCTTGGATGACCCGTTTGAGTTCCACGGTCATCGACCTGTTGGCCATTTGGGGACTTTACCTCCTGGGCAGCACCCTTCGCGGCAGGAGCATGGGGCTTGGGTTAATGGCCCTCTGGGCGGTCTCCCTGCCCATGACCGTTTGGAGTTACTTTGAGATGGGGGTCGTCACGGCCACATTGGCGGCGATCTGGGCCCTGTTCTTCTTTTATCGATTGGTCCAAAAACCCACGCTCGCGCGGTTCCTCTACTGGGGAGCCTCCTTGGGTTTCGGCGGTTATTGTTATGTGCCCTTCCGGCCATGGACCCCGACCCTCATCACCCTCGTGTTGGTCTGGATCCTGTTCGGGAGCAAAGAGAAACCGAGGGGTGGACCGGCTTGGTTCCTGGCGGGAGGTCTTTGGTTATCTTGGACCCTTCTGTTCCTCAACAAGAACAATTTCCTGCCGACCGGCGGTGCTTTGATCTCCTTGATCACCCACCCCTTGTTCCTGTTCGCTTTGCTGGCCGCGCTCCTGGCCGCTTTCGCCAAATTATGGACGGACAAAAAGAAGAACGAAACGGACCGAAGGATAATGGGTTGGGCGACCGGCGCCACCTTGACGGCTCTCCTGATGGCCCCCCTATATCTGCACCCCGGTTACGCCCAGCACACCTCGCAAAGCTCGGCATTTTATGGTGAGAACGGACCCATTGGGTTGAGCGAGGGTCTCCAAGTGGTCTGGCATAACGTCCTTTTCTTCGTGCAGGCTATGTTCTGGCAGACCCATTTCGACATCGGTTTTTATCCGCTTCCGGGACAATCTTTTTATGAGCCTTTCACCGAATTGTTCATGGTGGCGGCCTTGGCTTATTTCATCGCCCGCCCGGATTGGCGAAAGGTCATCCCGGTATTGATGGCCCTCGTGGGAATGGCGGCCTTCATCCTTTCCAATCACGCGCATACCACCCGGGGGGTGGCCGCCGCGGCCCCCCTTCTTTTGCTTTCGGGTTGGGGTTTGGACCGGTTCTTAAGCCTTATCCGGGGGGAGACCAAGAACGGCTTGGTCCGGACATCGGTCCTGTTGGTGATGGCCGTTTTTGGATTTTGGGCCGCTCAGAAAAATTTCGGCTATTGCCGGGATTGGATGACCAACAAAAGCAGTGACGCCATGATCGGTCAGCAATTGGACAAGGATTGGAAACAGTATCGGGTGATCATCGCCTCCCACTATCCCCAATTCGACACGCCCGCTTTGACGGTGCTTTGCGACCATAAGGAAGCCTATGTCTTGAACTTTCCCAACCCGATCTATCTGGAGACCGGTGAAAAGGGCAAGGACGTCGTCCTCTTGATGTATGGGGCGCCGGGATTCGACAAGGCCCTGGAGGACAGGGTCCACGCGGAATTCCCCCAAGCCCAATGGAGTGTGATCGAGAGCCCCAATCCCGACATCCACCGATTCATGCTGCGGGCGGTCATCCCGATGGAGGCCCTTTCGGAAACCCCGGGAAAGCTTTTTTATGTCCAACGGGTCCCCTCCGGATACTGGCGGCGACAATTTTATTGGAAGGATTACGCCGTGGGCCGGGGGATCGTTTGGTGGGACGAGCGGGTCCCTATCCTAAAAGCCCCCTACCCACCGGGGATGAACGAGTATATGACCGGACGGGCCGACGGGGAGATCACGGCAGCCACTTCCGGAAAATATTATTTTTCGATCAATGAAACCTCCGATGTGGTCGAACTTTTCATCGACGGGAAAAAGATATTCCACCTGAAAGCGGACGCCAACAACGGCCTCCGGGCGAAAGAAGGGGTCCATCTTGAGGCTGGGAAACATCATGTCACTTACGTTTCCACCTTCAGGAGGCTGACCAATTACCAGGACATCACGGTCACCCCGCCCGATGGGGGTAAAGAATGGGTGCTGGGACAGGCCCCGGAGCCGAACAAGTAATTCCCAACCAGATTTTTTTGGATCAATTTAGACAAGGATCAAGATGGCTTCTGGTAAAAAGAAAAAAAGGTCCCCGACCTACCCAAAAAAAGGAGCGCCCCTGAAGGTAAAGGGAAAAAAGGCTACCTCCGTGGGGAAGGCCAGCCCCTCCATTCGAAGCTCCGGTTTTGCGGGGAACCCTCCGGGCCCCAAAGGGGCGGGCCTGTTGCTGGTCGGGGCGCTTGCCTTGGTGGCCGCGGGGATCTTTTCACTTCCGAATTACCACATCCTTTTGTCGGCGGGCGGCGCTTTATCCCGGTGGTTGGTGCATCCGTCCCTCCTGCTCGTCGGGTTCCTGTCATTGGTTTGGCTGTTCCGAGAATTGCCGGATGCGCCCCGCCAACCGGAAGGTTTTTCCGGGAAATGGGTAGCGGTTTGGATGGCCCTTTTTTCAGGGCTTTGTTTTTTCAGCCGCTTTTACCATCCGGAAGATCCACCATCTTATGTATGGGATGAGCACCTCATCATTACGGGAGATATCCGGAACATCATCGATTTTGGCTACCATCCCTTGATCATGGCCAATAGCTCACGGCCCCCCTTTTTCCCCTATTTGACCGCCTTGTTTTGGCTGATATTCCCCCAGGCTTCGGGAATGTGGATCATCCGCTTCACTACGGTCATCATTGAATTGGCGAATCTTTGGAGCTTATATGCCTTGGGGACGATCGTTCGGGGTCGCCGGATGGGATTGATCCTGGCTTCCCTTTGGGCGCTCTCCCAACCCGGGACTTTTTGGAGCTATTGCGGTTATGGAATGCCCATCTTGATCCTTGGTTGTGTTTGGATCTTCATTTGTTCTTACCGTTTGATCGAAAAACCGAGTATGCCCCGGTATATCCAATTGGCGCTGGTTTTGGCCTTTGGGGACTACATCGGTCCCTATTTGCGTCCCTTTGCCCCGGCCGTGATCACCTTGGTCCTTTTCTGGATATTCTTGAAGTCGAAGGAAAGGCTCCGCGGCGGTTTATATTGGGTCTTGACCCTAGGCTTGTGGGTCTTTTGGGTTTTTCTCTTCTTGTTCAAGAACGACGCCATGCCGTCGGCGCTTGGGCAGAGCCTCGGCGCGAACCCCTTGTTTTGGTATGGGACCATCGCGGGTTTGACCGCGCTATACGTTAAGGCGTTCTTCGAAACCCAGAAACCCGGCATCCGCCAAGAGATCGTCAAATGGGCCACCCTCTCGGGATTAACGTCCCTCTTGATGGCGCCGTTGCTGCTCGATCCCATCTATTCCACCCAGGCCTCCGCCCAGTCCATGCTCCGCGAAAAGGGGATCTCTCTTTTTAGTCTGGCGGCCATTCAACAAGTTTGGCTCAAGATCCTATTTTTCTTCCAGGTCACTTTCCTGAACGTCTCAGGGGATGTGGGGATCTATCCCCTTCCGGGACATTCTTTCTTTGAAAGCTTCGCCGAATTCTCCATGGTAGTGGGGTTGGCTTATTTCATCGCCCGGCCGACCTTATCTAAAGGTTATGTGATCGTGATCGTGCTGGTCGGCATCGCGCCATTCCTAGCCACCCGCTTCTCCCATACGGGCCGTCTCTTCGGGGCCATCGCGCCCCTCCTTTTGATGGGGGGGTGGGGATTGGACGCCTACTGGGATTCCTTCTCCCGGGAAGTGAAGAACCATTCCGCCCGGTGGCTATTGTTTCTTTTGATGCTGGGTTTTTGGGCCTGGAACGGGGATAAGGCTTTTGGGCTTTGCCGCGAATGGCTTGCCCGCAAAACGAGCAACATCGCCTGTATCGACGCGCAAGTGCAAAAGGATTGGAAACAATACCGGGTCGTGGTCGCACTCCATCCGTCGGATTTCGGTGGTCCGACTTTCTCGATGCTTTGCGATCAAAAGGACGTCTGGCTGTTGACCGATCCCCAACCGATCTACTTGGAGGCGGGCCAAACTGAAAAGGACATCGTCCTTCTTGTTTCAGGCGTGGACAAGACCACCCAGGAGAGGGTCCGAAAGGATTTTCCTTCGGCCCAATGGCAGGATGTCGCCAATCTGAACGGCCCCCGTTTCATGGAGAGGATACTGATCCCCTTCGACAGCCTCCAAGAGAGGCCGGGCAAGATGTTCTATATTCAACATGTCCCAGCCAATTACTGGCGCCGGCGCTTTTATTGGGCTGACTATACTTATGGCTTGGCTCGGGGGATCGTCGGCTGGGACGACCAGGTCCCATCGCTCAACGCCCCCATGCCGCCCGGAATGAACGAGCATGCCACCGTTCTGGTGGAAGGGGAATTGACGGTTCCCGCCGATGGAAAATACACCCTCACCCTGGCCCCGACGGTGGATAGGGTCCTCTTGAAGGTCGACGGCAAGACGATCTTCGACCTAAAGCCGGGCACCGATCAGGCCCTTTTGGGCAAAGATAGGATCCACTTAACATCGGGGACCCATCGGGTATCTTATGCGACGACGTTCCGCCGTGTTTTGAGTTTCCCGGACATCCATGTGGCCCCGGCTGACGGCGGGAATGAGTGGTTGCTAGGGAAATCCGCTTTGGACAGCCAACGCCTCAGATGAGATAATGCCGCCCGAACGGGGATTTTACCGGCATGAACCATGTATAATCCCTATGAATTTTTGCCATCATTAAATGAATTTGAGGAGACCCCATGGCCCGCAAATCAGTGAAAAAAGCAGCCCCCAAACCGAAAGCCGCTGTTCCCGCGACCCCCTCCTTGGCCGGCCGTCCCGGCGGGATATCCTTCTGGAAATTCTTTGTCCTGGTCCTGATCATCCTCGGCGTCCTTTACGGCCCCGGATTTTTCAAGAATGGGTTCCAGACCACTCCAACCTATTTTAAATTGAAGAAAGTCACGGATTTCAAGCTCAACCCGCATCCGGAAAAGACTTTTTTCGCTACCGATGTGGCCGTGATCGGCCCCAATGAATTGGCCATAACGGATCAACCTGGTGGACAGGTCCTGATCTACGACTTCAAAGGCAAGCTCATCCACGCGTGGGGGAAAGTCGGGAAGGGCCCGAAAGAATTCAATGAACCTTCCGGCGTCACCTCGGACCATAAAGGGCATTTTTTCGTCATGGATACCTGGAATGGAGCCGTGAAAGAATTCGACATAAAAGGGAACCTTATCAAGGTCCTTGATCTGGCCCACTTCGGCAACTTTTATGGCCCTCGTCAAGTCAAATGGGATGGTGACGCCCTCCTTATCCCGAATCCGGCAAATCTCAGTCTGGGCCGATTATCCCTCGAGGACGAACTATTGAATGTTTGGCATGATGATCAAGTTGGAAAAGTTAGCTCCGCCATTGGTGACGGTAAAGGGCATTATTACTTGGGTGACTCGAATTTGAAAAAAAGCCGGGTCCAGGTGTTGGATGGGTCCGGGAAACTGGTCCAGTCCATCAAGACCGGAATTCCCGCCACCTGTATGGCCTTGGATTCCAAAGGTCGCCTTTTCGTGGGTTCTTACGGGGATGTCGCAAAAGTGTTCGATAAGAACGGTAATTTGCTGGGGTGTTTGGTTGACGAAGCCCAGCCTACCGCGACCTTGGGGCAATGGATGGGGGTCGATATCGCGCCGGACGATTTGATCGTCACTGGCGGGGCTAATTACGTGACGATCTATAAGGTGTCCGAAGATAAATAAACCCCGGTCGATCGGATGATGGCCTTGGATGAGGATGGAAATCAGGCACTCTTTGGACAAGCTTCCGTTCCCAGAGAAATAATTTTTTAGGATGGCTTCCTCGATGCCTTCGAAAAGAAAAAAAAGTAAACCCTTTCCTCGGAAGAAGGTCCCTTCTCGGCTTATTCCCCTCAAGGCGGGAACAGCCGGGGTACCCACAGCCCCGGACCTGAGCCGCTTTTCCCCTTATTGGCCCTATTTCTTGTTGGGCGTCGTGGTCCTTCTTTGGGTTTTCTGCCGGGCCGCTAATGACCTCAATGCCGAAAAGATATTCCTGATCATGGGTTTGTTCATGGGAGCCTCCTTTTTCCTGAACCTGACCAGCTTGAAAAACGTGTTGGTCCTAGTGGGGCTGGGTTGGATCCTAGCCGCGATCGCCATCGGGACCAATCTTAATTTTTCTTTCGCTTATTCCTTCCTTCCGAAATTCACTATCGCCACTCCGATCACCCTTTTCGCCATTGGCATGGGATTGGTGCTGGCCTTTTGGCGTTTTTTACCGCCTGCGGATCCCTCCCAGGATATTTCCAAGGGCTGGGCCCGTTTCTGGTTCTGGGTCATCTTGGCGGTCGCGGCTTATTTTCGGTTCTACAAGGTCCATGAGGCGGTCGGATGTTATTGGGACGATACGGCGGTGGGGATCATCGACCCCCGGGGCATCCTGGAGTTCCATGAGCGACCCATGCTCATGCCCATCGGCAACCGCGAGCCTTTTTATTCCTATTTCCTGGCCGGCCTTTGGGCTTTGATGCCCGACGCTTACGCTATCTTCGTCCACCGTTTAGGGGGTGGATTGGTCGACTTGGTGGGCATCTGGCTCTTTTACCTCTTGGGGAAGGAAGTGGGCGGCAGGCGGGTAGGATTGGTGGCCGCGGCCTTGGGCGCGGTCAGCAAGCCGATGATCATCGGGGATATCATGGGTGCCACCCAGGTGACGGTCCCGATGGCGGTGGCCCTGCTTCTATTGATGACCTTCCGGTTGTTCAAGAAACCCGATTGGAAGCATTTCATTTATTGGGGATTGGCCCTGGGTTTCGCGCCCTATAACTACACTTCGGTCCGTCCCTGGCTGTTGTTCCTCGTGACCGCCGTCTTCGTTTGGATCTGGGCTTATGCCCAGAAGGGACCCAAAGGGAAAGACGACATGGTTTTGGGTTGGGGCACACTGTTCGCTTGGGCCTTCGCCTTCCTGGCCATCCACAAGTTCCTTCCAAAGGGAAATCCGTTATTGGGCTTTTTAAGCCAGGGGTGGGTGGGGATCGTGTTGATGGGTCTTTTGGGTTTTCTCTTTTTAAAGTCCCGCCAATCCTCTCAAAACAAGGACACGTCTTCCCTTGTCCCGCGATATTTCCTGGGTGTTGCCTTGGCGGCTTTGATCATTTATCCCCTGGCTACGAATCCCCTATTGGGTGTCCATCCGGCCGGGCTTTCCATTTTCCATGATCCTAACAGCCTAAAATTACACGTGGGGACCGGCACCTTCAAAATCTTTTTCGATAAGGTCCTGGAATCCTTGAAGACACTTTTCATTTCCGGTGAGGATCGTGGTGACATGAACCTGGCGGATGACGCCTTTTTCGATTATCACTTCATTCCCATCTTCATCTTTGGTTGGATGACGGTCCTGGTAAAGCCGAATTGGACCAAGGGGTTCCTACTGATGGCCGCCTTGGTCGGCATCTCCCCTCGTATCCTTTCCACTGAATTGCACAGCGGTATGTTGATCGCCGGAGTCGCGCCCCTTGCCGTGCTTGCCGGGATGGGGGTACAACAACTTTATTCGGCCGCCAAGACCGCTTTCCCGAACCGGGCTTTCGGTTATTTGGCCTCCTTGCCCATGGCGGCCTATTTGGTCTGGGCTATGACGGGGATCCAGGAAAAGGTGTTCAATCAATATTTCGCGGGGGACCGGGTCGAAAAAACGGTTTCCCGTCAAGTGATCGAATATTCGTCCCGGGCCAGGGTATTCATCGCGGATTTTCCTTTGTTCATCTCCCCCGTCACGCAAACCTTGTTCAACCAGGGTTATGATTTTTTCTCTCTGAAGGCCACCAATCCCATTCATTTAAAAGAGGGGGAAAGCTCCAAGGATGTGGTGGTCATCCTTAGCCTAGGGGACAAGGCCGATAAGGCCAAGATCGACGAGCAATTCCCCAAGAACGTCTCATGGGAAGTCATCAATCTTTATGGTTGGCCGGATAAGAGGCCCGTTTGCTGGCGAGGGATCATTCCCGCCTCCGAGATCAACGAAAAATCCAACCGATTGTTCTATTACCAAAGGGTGCCGGCCACGAACTGGACCCGGGATTACCTAGTGGGCCGTCATATCCTTGGGTATGGCGAGATCGAAATGGAAGAAAGCGTCCCCACGCCTTACGCGCCCGTACCACCCGCCATGGGGGGACGGATGGTGAACCTCCGAGGTGATCTCAATCTTCCTGCCGCCGGTCCGGTGGATCTCAGGGTGCGGACCAATGATTTCGTAAATTTCAAGGTCGATGGCCGGCAGCTGCTCTACCTCAATCCGGATTGGGCGCCCCAGGTGGCCCAAAAAAGAGTGGAATTATCGGCGGGAACCCACCATGTCGAATATGACATTTGGCTCCAGCACGAGCAGACCGTCCCGCAGATCATGATGTCGATCCAGGGCGCTCCCGAAAAACCGCTGCAGTAGGGAAGTTCCGCTTACGGCGGGGCGTTCAACCAAAAACCAATGGAATGGATGGTCCAGGGAATGGTCCGAGAAAAAAGCGTCCGACAATTCGACAAGGATGTCCGGGATAACAAGGGCTATCTTTATACCAACACGGACCAACTCTCGAGCCGCTTGGCCAACCAACGGTGGCAAGTGGCGCTGGCGGAATTGGTGAACTTGAAAGGGAAGAGGATCCTGGACCTGGGCTGCGGGGACGGGACCTATACCCTGAAATTACTCGATCAAAAGCCGGCTTTCCTGATGGGGGTGGACGCCTCCAAAATGGCCGTTCGGTTGGCCAGCCAGAAGGCGGCTGGGAATCGGAAGGTCCGTTTCAAAGCTCTGGATATTTACAAGGCCGGATCGCTGGGCGGGAAATTCGACGTGGTGATCCTCCGGGGCGTCCTGCACCATTTGTACGACCCCGAAAAGGCCATCGCGGTGGTTTCCAAACTCGCGCCGCTGACCATCGTAATCGAACCGAACGGGTACAATCCGGTCCTGAAGCTCCTGGAAAAATTCTCGCGTTATCATATCGAGCATGAGGAAAAGTCCTTTTTTCCGCCGGTACTGGACCGTTGGTTCGAGAAGCAGGGGGGGAAGGTCGAAAGGTCCTTTTACGCCGGTTTGGTGCCGTTCTTTTGCCCCGATTGGATGGCCCGGATCTTGAAGATCGCCGAGCCGATAGTGGAGAAGGTCCCGCTGATCCGCGAAATGTCCTGCGCCGTTTATGTCTTCAAGGTTTCCCGCGTTTAACCCTCAGTCGTTTCCCGTTCCCGCTTTTTCCCTTTCGACGAGCTAAGACCGTGTAACCCAGGCAATCGACCGTCCCGTCGATGCCCAGGGTCAGGTTGGCGGCCGCCGCGGTCAGGAAGAGAAAAGGAAGGGACAAAAGTCCCAAAAGCCTGAGGACGGACCGGACCGGGAAATTCCCGCTGACCGGGAATAGGAGCGAGAAAAAGAAGGCCATGACCTTGTAACAAGCCACCGTGAATTGGTTCCCCCGGGCGAAGACCCCCACCTCGTCAAAACCCGCCTTCCTCAAAAGGTTGTCCAATCCTGAGGGAGTGTAGCGCCAGTAATCGTAGGGGATGAAATGCCAGCGGACGGCGAAGGGAACGGTCAAAAGAAGGCGGCCGCCGGGCTTCAAACTGCGGAAAGCCTCCCGCAAAAAAACCGCCGGGTCGGGGATATGCTCCAAGGTCTCGGTGCAAAGGATGAAGTCCGCGGTTCGGTCCGCCACCGGCCAGACGTCCCCGGAATAATAAAGGGTGTCGGGAGCCTCGTAACCGAAATGGGCCTTGGAATCGGCGCTGTCCAGGCCGATGTAACGCACGGGCGGAGCGAACATGGGGCGGAAAGGCTGGATGCCGCACCCCACGTCTAGGACCGTTCCTTGAACTGAGGGAAGCTCGGCTTTCAGATCCCTCCAGATGGTCCCGGATTGAAGGTCCAGGAAACGGAAAAGGGCCAGCTTGAGGGCGTTGAAAAGGCCCGGGCCCCGGGAATAGACGGGCGGTTTCCAATGTTCTTTCTCGAGCCCGAGGAGGTTGCGGCGGGAGGGATATTCTTTCATCGATCAGGTGTTCTTCACATCAAGGACCGACCGTATCTCGCCGCCCTTGATGATGCTGCGCCGGACGAAATGGGGCCGTTGCTTGACCTCTTCGAAGATCTTGGCGATGTATTCGCCCAAAATGGCCAGGGCGAAGAGGTTGATGGAACCGAAGAAAAGGATGGCCAAGAGGACGGTGGTGGCGCCTTTGGGGGCGATGTCCGGGTAAAGGAGCCTCAGGGCAACCTGGACGCCCGCCAAAAGCACGCTGGCCAGGAAAAGGAGGGTCCCCGCGAAGCTGAGGATGGAAAGGGGAGTGTAGGAATAGGACAGGATGCCCTTTTTCGCCCAGTCCAGGTTCTTGAAGAGGTTATTGGTGGAACGGCCGAAAGCGCGTTCGGGCCGCACGTAATCCACGCCCACTTGTTTAAAACCAACGTAAGCCCGGACGCCCCGAAGGAAGAAATCCCGCTCGGGGAACTGCAAGATGGCCCGCGCGACCCGCTGGTCGAGCAAGGAAAAGTCCCCCGCGTCCCGGGGGATGGGCAGGTAAGAGAAATACTGGAAAATGCGGTAGAAAAGTTTATAGGCCAACTGCATGTAAAAAGGGGCCTGCCGGCTGGTGCGGCGCCCATAGACCACGTCGAAACCTTCCCGCCATTTTTCCACGAATTGCTCGATGAGCTCGGGCGGATCCTGCAGGTCCCCATCCAAAAGCACGCAGGCGTTCTTGGTGGCGATCTCCATCCCGCTTCGAAAGGCGGCCTGGGACCCGAAATTCCTCGAATGGGAAATGCCAACCACCCGGCGGTCCTTGTTGGAAAGCTGGGTGATGATCTCTTCGCTGTCGTCGGGGCTGTTGTCGTTGACGAAGATGATCTCGTAATCGATCTTCATCTTCTCAAAGGTGGCCTTCAAGCGGTCGTACATCACGGGGATAGCCTGGTTGTCCTTGTAGCAGGCGATGACGGCGGTCACGCTGTGCTTGGTATCCAGCTCGAACTGTTTGGAGGCTTTCCGGTATTTTTCCTTGTCTTCCAGGCCCTTGTACCATTCGGCCGTGGAAAGGAGACCATCCTTAAAGGGGGTCTTTGCTTCCCAACCCAAGAACTTTTTGGCCTTCTTGGTATCGGCGTACCAGTCACTGACATCCCATTTTCGGTTGGGCATACTTTTGAAGTCCGGGGCTTCCTTGATATTGAAGGTTCCTGCCGCGGCTTTGGCCACGTCGGCGATGGTGGTCTTTTTTCCGCTCCCGATGTTGAAGGAGTCACCGTAAGAGGCGGGTTGCAATGCCAAGGCCGCGTCCAGGAAGGCCTCGCTGACGTCGTCGATATAGACAAAATCCCGGGAAACGGCGGGGTCCACCAGGGGGGGATATTTGCCCTCCAGGCCGCGGGCCACGATATTGGGGATGAAGCGGGAGGAATCCTCCAGGGGCCCATAGACCGAGTAGAGACGGAGATTGGCGCAAGGGAGGTTTTTCTTCTTCCCGTAATATTGGATGAGATTGGCGCAAGCCACTTTGGAGACCGCGTAATCGCTGTTGGGAGCGGGTAGTTCCGTCTCGCCAGGTCCGGAAGCGTGGTCCCCATACTCCGAGGAACTGCCGGCGTGGACATAGGCCGAGAGGCTTTGAGTTTCCAAACGGTGCAGCAATTTTTCGGTGAGGTTGAAATTGGTGCGGTAAATGAGGCTGCTGTCGGTCTCGAAGGAATAGGCGCCGTAGGCCACACTATTGAAGACGGTCTTGGGATGGACCTGGTCCAAAAGGGCGTCCAGGTTGGAGTCGACCAAGAGGTCGGTTTGGATGAGGTTTTGGGAGGGAAGACTTTCCAATCGCCAGGCGGGGGAATGGAAGTAGGTGCCGTAGCAATCCGAACGGTATTTCAGGAGGGTGCGAAGCAAGTTGGCGCCGATGAAACCGCTGGCGCCCAGCACCAGGATGGGACCCTGGATTTTTTTGACCTTTTCCTCGATGGAAGCCATTATGCCAATTCTTTCAGGATGTCCTCGGGGGACAATCCGCATTCCTTGCGGTGGAAATTCTGCGAACCATAGTATTTCGAAAGGTAGCCCTGGGCGCAGAAGTGCGAAAAACGACCCGGCGTTACCCCTTTCAATAATAGGCAGCGGGCCAAGGCCTCGCCCACTCCGCCGTGGGCCACATGTTCCTCGACGACCGCCAGATGCCCGGAAGTTTTTATGTCCTTGAGAAAAGCTTCCGGCAGGGTCTTTTCCTCCACGGGCAGTTCGGTCAGGACCCAGCAGTTGGGCCTTTTGGCTTCGGGCAAGGTCCGCAAGGCGCCCAAAAGACCGCCGGCCAGGGGTCCCACGATCAAGACGGTAGGTCCCTTGCCGGACATTAGTTTACGCCAAGGGGCATAGGGCGGGAGGTCCAAATCCTTGGGTTTTTCGTCGCGGCCCAATCTCAAATAAGCGGGATGTTCCAACCGGATGAGCTGGTCCACCATGGGCGGCAGGTCGGAGGCGAAGGCGGGCACGAAGACCCGCATGTTCAATAAGGAAAGCAGGATACCGTAATCCTCGATGGCATGGTGACTTCCCCCCATGACTCCGTAAGCGTAGCCACCGCCGTTGCCTACCAATTTGACGGGCAGGTCATGAAGGCAGATGTCGTTACGGACCTGTTCGAGGGGCCGGGCGTAGATGAAGGGAGCGATGCTATAGGCCCAGGGTTTGAGACCCTGGTGGGCCAAACCCGCCGCCACCGAGATCATGTTCTGCTCGGCGATGCCGGCGTTGATGAAACGGTCGCCGGCGGCTTTTTGAAGGGGCTCTAGGGCGTTATAACCCAGGTCCCCGGTCAGGAAAACGAAGTCAGGACGGGTGGCCTGCTTGACCAGGGCTTCGCTGAAGGTCGTCCTCATATGTTTAAGTCCTTAGCAAAAACTATTTCACCACCAAGGCACCAAGGGCACCAAGAACGACAAGAAAGTGCGAGAAATAATGAGTAAAGGAAGAACAATTTTTTGATTTTTGCCTTCCTTGGTGTCTTTGTGTCTTGGTGGTTCAAGAGATCTTATCCATTTCAGCCAAGGCCTGGCGGTACTGGGTTTCGTTCAGGGGCAGATAGTGCCACTCCATTTTGTTCTCCATAAAGGAAACGCCGCGGCCCTTGTTGGTGCGGGCCAGGATGGCCCGAGGTCCCTTAGCGGGGCGGCTCCAGGCCGATCCCAAGGCTTTCAAGTCGTGGCCGTCGATCTCCTCGGTGGGAATGCCGAAGGAGAGGAACCTTTCCTTGAGGGAGTCCAGCCCCGCCACTTCTTTAATGGTCCCGAAACCTTGGAGTCCGTTCCAATCCACCATGATGGTCAAGTTCTCTAACTGGCGGTGCTGGGCGAAGATGAGGGCCTCCCAATTGGAGCCTTCCTCCCATTCGCCGTCCGAGGTCAGGCAAAAAACGCGACCCGGTTCCTTCTTGAGTTTCTTCGCCAGGGCCAAGCCGCAGGCCAGGGGCAAACCATGTCCCAGACTTCCGGTCGCCAGCGTGATCTCCTCCATCCAACCGGGGGCGGGATGACCGCTGAGCTTGGTGTGTTCCTTATGGAAGAGCTTGAGGTCGTCATCGGTGAGACGGCCCAAGGACCAGAGAGTGATATAGAGAGCGCCGGCCGAATGGCCCTTGGAAAGGACGAAGAGGTCCTCTTTTTTCAGGACCTGGTGATAGAGGGTGATGAGGGAATCGAGGCAGGAAAGGTTGCCGCCCAGGTGGCCCACGCCGCTCTCGAAATGCATCTGCAGGAGCCGTTTTTTGGATTTGAGGAGGGTTTCGGCCAACGGGTCCACGGGATCCACCTAGGTCCAAATTGATGACTTCAAAGCGTTATTTTAAATGGAGTCGGAGGGGACTGACAATCTTAATTGGGCCGTGAAAGGGTGATATCAGCCTTTGGGTGGGTCCAAACCGAGGGCTTTCAGGTCCGCGTCCACCATGAGGCGCACCAGCTGGCGGAAGCTGACGGTCGGTTCCCACTTGAGGAGCTTGCGTGCCTTGGAGCTGTCGCCCCGCATGGCGCGGATGTCCACGGCTCTTTTGAACTTAGGGTCCAGCTTTACGTATTTGCGGTAGTCGAGCTTCACGTAACCGAAGGCTTCTTTCAAGAAATCCTGGATAGAGTGGTTCTTGCCAGTGGCGATGACGAAGTCCTGGGGTTCCTTCTGTTGGAGCGTGAGCCACATGGCCTCGACGTAATCCTTCGCGTAGCCCCAATCCCTTTTCGAGCTCAAGTTCCCCAAGACGATCTTCTTCTGCTTTCCGGCCATGATCTGCGCCAAGCCTTTGGTGATCTTACGGGTCACGAAGGCTCCGCCCCGGCGGGGTGACTCGTGGTTGAAAAGGATGCCGCTGACGGCGTAGAGGCCGCGGAGGGAACGGTAATGGCCGAGCATTTCGTCGGCGAAGGCCTTGGCGAAACCATAGGGGCTGCGGGGCTGGATGGGCGTGGACTCGGACTGGGGACTTTCCTTGGCGGACCCGAAGATCTCCGAGCTGGAAGCCTGGAAAAAGCGGGCCTTGATGCCGGACTGACAGATGGATTCCATCAGCCGCACCGGGCCCATACCGTTGATCTCGGCGGTATATTCGGGCGCTCCCACCGATACCACGTCGTCCGATTGGGCGGCCAGGTTGTAGATCTCGTCGGGGCGAATGGCCTTGAAGAGATTGGTCAGGCGTCCGGAATCGGTCAGGTCGCCCGGGTGCATGCGGAAAGGCTTGGAGGAATCCCGAAGGATGGCTTCCAAGTGATGGGTATGTCCGGAAGAAAGGGGACGGACCAAGCCGTGAACCTCGTAACCTTTGTCGAGGAGGAATTCGGCCAGGTAACTGCCATCCTGTCCCGTGACGCCGGTGATGAAGGCTTTTTTGGGCAAGGGGAGATCAGTCCTTGTATAGGGTCAAGTAAGGCAAGGGCACGATCATCTGGGTTCCCGACTTCAACAAGGCGGCCTCGCGCTTGCGGAAGCTTTCCACGAAGTGCCAGGGGAACACGAAAAGGTAGTCGGGCTTGCGGGAACGGGCTTCTTCCTCGCTGATGATCGGGATGCCGGTACCGATGGTCTTCTTGCCCCACTTCTCGGGGGTCCGTTCGGCGATGGCGGGGATGAGGTCGGGCGTGATGCCGTAGAACTGGAGCAATACGTTACCCTTGGTGCTGGCCCCATAACCGATGACGGTCTTTCCCTTTTTCTTGATGTCCTTCAAGAGCTTCATGGTCTTGTTCTTGTTGGCCACGATACGTTTGAAGAAATCCTTATAAGCTTTGGGCTTCAAAAGACCCAGGCTTTCCTCGTAAGTGAGCAGGGACTTCACCCGGAAATCACCGATCTGCTGGGCGTGGTAGGGGAGTTTGAAGTTAGTGTTCTTTTTGTGAGCGATATAGACCCGGAAAGAGCCTGAGTTGACGTCATTGAGCTCCACGTCGATGACCTTCAATCCGTTGGAGGCCAAAAGATTGTTCAAGACCGTGAAAGAATAGTATTCGATATGCTCGGCCAGGATATTGTCGAAGGCGTTCTGCTCCAACATGAGGGGCATGTAGCTCATCTGGATGATCCAGATGCCCTCGGGATGTAGGACCTTCTTGGCCTCTTTCACGAACCAATGGGGGTCTTCCAGGTCGTAGAACATGGCGATGGAGGTGATGACCTTGGCCTGGTCCTTGACGTTGTTGAAGAAGTTCTTCGAGCTGAAGAAATCCTCCACGATGACATTGGCGTGTTTTTGAGAATGCTGTTTGAGGTTCTTCGCTGGGTCGATGCCGATACGGAAAAGGTCCTTCTCCCAGAAGCTGAGCAAAGTGCCGTCGTTGCAGGCAATATCGAGTACCGTGTCACCGGACTTCAGGTCCACGAACTTCTTGGCCGCCTCCGTGATGCCCTTGAGTTCCTGCACCATGGATTCGTTGATGCCCGAGCGGTACCAGTAGCGGCGGTACATCTTCTCGGGCGGGAAGCTCTCGTAAAGCTGGACCAGGCCGGACTTTTTACCGATGCCCACCTTGAGGGAAGAGGTCTCGCCGTCCTTGGGGTCGTCCACGAAGTCGGACACGTACTGGACGCCCAGATCCATGACTTCAATGAGTTTGGACCCGTCGATTCTGCAGGTTTTTCTGGTCACAGCGGACTCCTCGTCAATTTTTGAAAGAAAACGCCTTTTTCTACCAATCCCCCAGGGCGGGTGATAAACTTACGCATATTTTTAGCCCCTCGCGGCATTGTCGCCACTTTTAGGGGGGCTCACACCCCGGTCATTGGAGTCCAAGGAAAATGAAGGCTTCCCGCGTAAAAGGCCCGGTCCACGGAAAAACGATAGTCATTGTACCAACATATAATGAAATAGAAAACCTCGAGAATATGTACGAGCGCATCATCAAAGCGCACAGCGGGGTGGACATCCTCATCATCGATGACGGCTCGCCGGACGGTACAGGCAAGCTGGCCGATAAGTTGGCGAAAAAGGACAAGCGGGTCAAGGTCCTCCACCGCAAGGGCAAGCTGGGCTTGGGCACGGCCGTTATCGCCGGTTTCCGTTATGCCCTCGAGAGCAAGTACCCATTGGTCATCACCATCGACGCGGACCTGTCCCACGACCCGGCCTATATCCCCCAGATGCTCTCCTTGATGGGGCAGTACGATATGGTCATCGGCTCCCGCTATGTGCACGACGGGGGGATGGTCAACTGGAGCATCAAGCGTCTTCTCATCAGCATGTTCGCTAATTACATGCTCAAACTGATCTTGGGGATCGATCAAAAGGATTGTTCGGGCGGGTTCAAGTGCTACCGCGCCACCCTTTTACAGAAGATCGGCATCGACCGTATCATCTCGCCAGGCTATGTTTTTTATGTCGAGATCCTGTACCGCGCCTTGAAGGCTGGTGCCCGGGTGAAGGAGATCCCCATCATCTTCGTCAATCGCGGGAAGGGCAAAAGCAAGCTGGGAATGGGCGAAGTGGTCGGGTACGCCAAGAATATCTTCAAACTTAAGTTCCTGACGATGATGGGGAAAATATAAGAGAATTAAGGAAACACCAAAGCAAGCGCCAAGACGCAAAGACGCCAAGTAAAGCTTTGGTCCTTGTTCCTTGAACGAATTAAAACTTGGCGTCTTGGAGTCTTGGCGTTGGATGTTGATTTTAAAAGGTTCATTTTCTAAGGGGGAAAAATGAGGACTCGTCAGGAATACTTCGGGGATTTTCTACGCTTTACCTCGGTAGCCCACGCGTTATGGCGCTGCTACGAGTGCGAGCGGTTCGAGAAGGACAAGAAGAAGATCAAGCACCCGGTCCTGGACCTGGGTTGCGGGGACGGTTTCTTCGCTGAGACCGTTTTCGGCCACCTGGAGACCGGCATCGACCTGGACGCCGGCGAGGTGGGGCGGGCCGTCAAGCGCGGGGCTTATGACCAGGCCCTGGTCGTGAGCGCCACCGACATGCCTTTCAAGAAGGGAACTTACAACACCGTCATTTCCAATTGCGTGATGGAGCATATCCCGGACATCGACGCGGTGCTCTCGGAGGTTTATCGGGTCCTCAAGCCGGGAGGTCTCATGATCACCACCGTCCCGAGCGAGCTTTGGGACGCTGATTCCTTCTATCAGAAGATCTTCAAGGCCGTGGGTTTCAACGCGGGAGCCCAATGGTACAACCGGGTCTTGAACAAGGTCTCCAAGCACTACCACGTGAACGACCTTGAGACCTGGAAGAAAAGGTTGAAGAAGGCGAAGCTTCAACTGGTGACGGCCGAATATATCGTCCCCATGAAGACCTATTACACCTTCGAGCGCTGGTTCCTGCCGGCCATCCCTTCCAAGCTTTGGAAGGCGCTTTTCAAACGATGGCTGCTTTTCCCGGCTTTACGCGGCTGGGCGCCGGGTTTTTACAATTGGTACTTCAAGGGCCTCTTGGCGAATTCGGATAATTCCAAGGGCGCGGGTTATTACATCGTGGCCCGGAAACC
>CAZLND010000012.1:0-10492 GCA_964560635.1 uncultured bacterium
TTCCGGATAAAGCGGGTGATGGATATATTCCAAAACCTTTTCGTCGTCCAAGGTGATGCCGTCGGCATAAAAGAAGCCGTCCCCGTCGCTGTAACGGATAACCTTCTTCAAGCCCGGCAGGGAGGTCTTGGTCGGGTTCTCGGAGATCTTCAAGCGGGGTACGCCATCCAAAAAAGATAATTTGTAGACGCCGTCCAAGGCGGGCGTATCCTGGCCCGTCACCAAATTGGTGCCCACGCCGAAGGCGTTGATGGGGGCTCCTTGGTCCAAAAGGCTTTTGATGAGGTGTTCGTCCAATTGGTTGGACACAACGATCTTCACGTAATGGAGTCCCGCCTCGTCCAAAAGATTGCGGGCGTGCTTGCTCAAGTAGGCCAGGTCGCCCGAATCGAGCCGGATGCCCAGCAATTTTTCACCCCGGGCCTCCATCTCCTTGGCCACTGTAATGGCGTTGGGAACCCCGCTTTTCAGGGTGTTGTACGTGTCCACCAAAAGGACGCATTGTTTGGGATAGATCTCGGCGAAACGCCGAAAAGCGTCCAGTTCGTCCGGGTAACTCTGGATCCAGGAATGGGCTTGGGTGCCCGAAGGCGGCAATCCGAACTCCATGGCTGAATAAAGGTTGGAAGTCCCGTCCACACCCCCCACGAAAGCGGCGCGGGAAGCCTGGATACCGGCCAGACCTTGGGCCCGGCGCAGGCCGAAATCCACCACCCGGCGTCCCCGGGCAGCCACGACCATGCGGGAGGCCTTGGTGGCGATGAGCGACTCAAAATTGAGGAAATTCAGGAGCAAGGTTTCAATGAGCTGGGTTTCCAGGAGAGTGCCTTCCACCCGCGCCAGGGTTTCCAAGGGAAAGACCACCTCCCCTTCCCGCATCGAAAAGAGGCGGCCATTGAATCGAAAGCCCTTGAGGTATTCCAGGAAGGCGGGTTTGAAGAAGCCCAGGCTTTTGAGGTATTTCAGGTCCTCGTCGGAATAGTGGAAGTTCTCCAGGACCTCCATGAGGTTCTGCAGGCCGGAAAAGACCACATAGCCGCCCTTGAAGGGATTCTCGCGGAAAAAGTAATCGAAGGCGGCGGGGGTTTCGTGGGTACCGGAAAGGAAATAGCCCTGGACCATGGTGAGCTCATAGAGATCCGTGTAAAGGCCGGTGTGTTTTTCGATCAGGGAAGACATGGGGGCATTATAAGCCAAACCCTGCCCGGTCGCTTACCACCCGTGGCTGGTGAAGAATTGGGGAAGCCAAGTGGTGAGGATGGGGATGTAAGTGATGGCGAAGACCATCAGATGCAGGATGATATACATGGGCAATACGGCCAGGTAAACCTCGGGCATGGACTTCTTGAAGCGGTAAGAGGAGAGGAAAAGGTTGATGCCCAAGGGCGGGGCCAGGAAGCCCAGTTCCATGTTGGCCAGGAAGATGATACCCAAATGCACATCGTCCACGCCGTAAGCCCGGGCCATGGGCAAAAGGAGTGGCACCACCACGACGATGGCCGCGAAGATCTCCAGCAAGCTTCCCACCACGATGAGCATCAGGTTCACCATCAAGAGGAATACCCATTGGGAATGAACGGTGCTGTGCACCCAAGTGGCTAAACGGGCGGGTACCTGGGCATCCACCATGTCGTTGGTGAAGCCTAGCGAAACACCGAGGATAAGCAGTACGCCCCCCACCAGGATGCCGCATTCGGTGATGACCTTGGGGACGTCGGCGAACTTCATCTGGCGGTAAAAGAAGACCTCCACCATGAAGGCGTAAAGGGCGGTCAAGGCCGCCGATTCCACCAGGGTCACCTTGATGACGAACAGGAAGAAGAAGACCACTAGGGGAAGCATGAGTTCCCATTTGGCGTCCCAGGCCGAGGCCAGGGCTTCCCCGGTCTCTTTTTGGACCCCCAGCTTTCCACTGACGGGGTTGAGGATATATTTTTCGATGAGGGGGTAAAGGAAACCGCAGAGGACCAAAACAAAGCCCAAGCTGGAACCATGAACGAAGGTGATGGGGCCCACCGTGGCCGTGGCCTCCTGGATATTGCCCATCGCCCCCAAGACCGCCCAGGCTAATTGGGCGAAAAGTTTCCATCCGAAATAAACCACCGCTAAGAAGAACAAGGACATCGAACCCACGCAGGACCAAAGTTTAAGAGTGCGCCAAATGGAATATTTGGAAAGATTGGTCTTGGAAGCCTTCAGGATGCCCCAGAGGGCGGTCAAGAGCAGCAGGATGGTGCCCGGGATGAATCCGCCTAGGAAGAGATCCTTGATAGAAGTGCCGGCGACGACGCCGTAAAGGATGACGGGGAGACTGGGGGGGAAAAGCATACCGAGGGAACCCGCCGAGGTCAAAAGTCCGAGGGCGTCCCGCTCCTTATATTTCTCCGCCAAGAGGATAGGCATCAAGAGCCCGCCCAGGGCCAGGATGGTCACGCCTGAGCCGCCGGTGAAGGCGGTAAAGAAAGCGCAGACGCAAGCCGTCACGATGGCCGGCCCGCCCCTCAAGGAACCAAAGAAAGCCTCGAAGACCCGCAGAAGTCTTTGGGAGGCCCCGCCCTCGGCCAGGAAATAACCGGTGAGGGTAAAGAGAGGGATGGTGGGAATGGTGGGGGAAACCACCATGCTGTAGGTGACGGCGGGGACCGAATCGATGGGAGTGTCCGAGTTCCATAAGAAGATGAGTGCCGCGCCACCCAGGACCAAGAAGACGGGCATGCCGAAGATGACCGCCACCATCAGCACACAGAAGCAGGCGTAAATGAAGGTCTCGGAAGGGTTGTGGATCATGGGGGCCAGGAAGGCCAGCCAGCCGGAGATGAGCAGCGTGAAAAGTCTCTCGTGCCACTTTTCAGAGGAGCGCCAGATCATCCGCAGGAAGATCATGGCAAAGCCGATGGGCATGAACGACAGCACGATCCATTTGGGAAGACCCAGGGCGATGATGTCCCCCACGGGCCGTTCGATGGTGAAGGCCAGTGAGAAACCGGCTTTAACCAGGTAAAGGGTAATGGCCCCGCCGAGCCCGGCGGTGATGATATGGGCGGCGGTCTTGAAACGCGCGGGGATGAGGTTGGCAGTGGTGGCCAATTGGAGCAGTTTGCCCTCGCGCGCCGCGATGGCCCCGCCGAACATCATGATGGCCAAGACGGTGTTTTGGACCAACCCCAGGGAACCGGACACCAGTACCGCGGGGAACCAATCAAAGAGGCTGTGGAGCTTTCGGGCCAGGATGTCCAAGAGCGGCAGGACCATCATGAAGGCGAAGAGGAAGGACAAAAAGAGGTTCTCGGCGCCGTGCCAGAAGGCGGGCTTGGCGGGAACCTCGCCCGGGTGACCTTCTATCGCGATGATCGAATGGTCGGCGCTGCGCTTCGAAGGAGTGGGCGCGAGGGTCTTGGGCGCCGCTTCGGGCCGGCCCGTTCTTTTGGGGGCCGCCTTCTGTGTTCGGCGCTTTCGAGGAGCTGGCATTACTTGGCGGCCGCCTTCTTGCTGGCGCGGTATTCATCACGGTATTTGATGGCCATCTGCATCATGTCCGCGGGGACCACGGTGCCGGAGATCTGGGGATAGACGCCTATGAAGGCCTTCTCCCACAAGTCATATTGTTCCGGGGTGATCTCATGGACCTTCAAGCCGTGCTTGACCATGGCGTCGATGGCCTTTTGCTCACCCGAGCGGATATCGTCCCGGAAGCGGACGCCCGCCTCGGAGGCGGCTTTCATCAAGGCGGGTTGGACCGAAGCCGGGATCTTGTTCCAAGCCTTGGTCGTGATGACGGTGGCCCCGACGAGCGGCGCCCAACGCATGTTGGTCATGTGGGGGGCCAGGGCGAACCATTGGAAGGACAAGGCGGAAATGGGGGTCGTGTCGAAAGAATTGATGAGCCCAGTCTGAAGATTGGGCAGGATGTCGGTGGCCGCCAGCGGAATGGGGGAATAACCGGCCGACTTCCAGATGTTCATGGTGTCGGTGTCGTTGCCCCAGACGAAGAACTTGGCCTTCTTCAAGTCTTCAGGCGTGTAGATGGGGGTCTTCCCGAAGAAATTGACCCAGCCAGCCTCGCCCCAGTTGAGGACCTTGAAGCCCTTCTTCAAAAGGCGTTCTTCGAGAACGGGCTGCATCTTCTTGCGCACATAATCGCTCTCGGCGTAGCTCTTATAAAGCATGGGCACGGACAAGGCCTGCACGCCCTTGTCGATCTGGGCCAAGCCCACCACGGTGAGAACGCCTACTTGGATCTGTCCGATGCGCATTTTGGTGACGATATCCGGCTCGTACCCCAGTTGGCCGCCGGGATAAATGAGGAGCTTCACTCCCGCGGCTTTCCATTGTTCTCCCATGTCCCGCATGATGGTGTCCCAAGGGGAACCTTCGGGCGCCAAGGTGCCGAGCTTGAGGGTCAGGGAAGCCTCTTGGGCAAAAGCCCCACCAGCCACTAACAGGCAGGCCATCAAGGCCAACTTCCTATAGAGAGATGAAAGCACGGTAGTCTCCTTTTGAACGTTTGAAGTTAGACGGTTAGACTCGCAGCTTAGTTAATGAAAAGAATGAGCCCTTATTCCTTATATATCCTGTCATTTTACTGAGATCAGCACGTCGGCAACCGCCCCGACCCTTCGAGAGCCTCAGGGCCCTGAGTAACATCGAAGGGTTGGGGCGCCTCCTCGTGATGACAAAAACATTTCATGAACGAGCGGATGTTTTTGTCACTTTACAAATAAAGTCTCAACCCTCGAAAGCAGCCATTTGGCCCGCTTTTGCATGATCAAATTGACCAACCGCCAGGAGGGTTTCTTGTCGGGGTCGATGGCCAGTGCCTTATGCAGCATCTCCTCGAACTCTTCCTGATTGTGCTCGGCCTCGTCGATGTTCTCGGCGTAATTCACGTAGCTGGAGGCGTCCTGGCCTTGGTTCAATTCCAAGGCGCGTTTGTAATGCTCCTTGGCTTTCTCGATGGACCCGCCCGGCCGGCTGGCTTCGTAAGTAATAAGGAAGTTATGGATGGAGCCGCTGTCAAAATCAGGGTCGAGCTCATAGGCCCGGTAGATGAGGGCTTCGGCTTGTGTCCGGTCGGCCAAAAGGTCCATGTCGTTCTTGTCGATGGAGATGGCGGCCATCCAGGAGACACCGGTCCAATAGAGAAGCTCCACATCTTCTTTATTGTCGATCTTTGCGGCTGTGGCTTGAGGCGAAAGGGGCAGCATCTCTGAGAAGTGGTCGCGCCGAACGTCCAGACCCCGCAAGCCGTAATCCCTGGCGCGGATGTAAATTTTCTTGGCCCTTTGTTTCAATTCCTTGGACTTGGCATAGTCGGATTCGCCGATGTATTGGCTGTCGCTCTGCACGAAGGCATAACCATATTCGGTGAAATCCTTAGCGAGGGCGGTCAGGAGGGCGACATGGCGGGGAGTGGCGGAGAGGATGCTTTCCATGAACTTCAAGCTGAAGGGGACCGCTTCGCGGATGAGTTCGGGGTCGTTATCGCTGGAAAAAGTGTCGCCCTGGCCCGCCAACCCGTCGGCCACCGAATTGACCGCCATGGACTTGATGAAACAGCCGTTCAAAAAGGGAAAGGAAGCCAGGAGCAAAGTGAAGAGCCCCAACTTCATCCTATTAATGGTTTTAAGAGACATGAATGGTTCCTTCGAAAAGATTAAAGACCCCCCGCGAAAGGGCACCCTTTTTACCCCGCGTCGAGGGGGGTGTCAATAAGGGGGAACCCTCTAGAACATCGGAATTATAAGGTTTTCAGACGGGACATGGGGGTGAAAGTCACCGTTTATGGGTTCCTTTATTATTTGGTATCCGCGGAGGTCGTCTCCGGGTTTTTCCCACCGGGATGTTTGGCTTGATGTATCTTTTGGGCCGTTTCCTTCCACATAGCCTTGAGTTTTTCCAATTGGACGTTGGTGATCTGTTTGGCCCCGGTTTCCGTCATGAACTCCTGTTTCTTGTCCCAGATGGCTTTCACATCGGCCTTTAGTTCATTCGCTTTTTCCCGGGTCAGGGTGCCTGAGTTGAGACCCTCATTGATGCGCTTGCTCAGGGACTTGATCTGCTTGTCCATTTGCTTGACCTTTTGAGAGCCGACGATACGGGCGACTTCGGCGGGTTCGGATTCCTGGGCCCAGGCTAAGTCCACGGCACCCAGACCACATATGTAGAGAATGGCGACCAAGAAGCGTTTCATCGAGACCTCCGGACTTTTGGATGACGGCAACCCAATCATGGTATCAGGCAAAAGGACTGGGGAACCCCTCCTTTAGGGGATCCCAAGACCCGGGTTAAATGCCTGAAAAATAAAGGCCTTGGGTTGACAATAAACCGACCGGTTGGTAGGTTAATCGCCCTATGGTCAAAGTCTTGAACGAACAAAAACATCAGACCCAGCGCATGTGCCTTCTCTCGCACGCCCGGCGGCTCTTCGCCACCCACGGCGTCAAGGAAACCAGCATGTCCCAGATGGCTACGGCCTGCAAGGTAACCAAGGCGACCCTCTACCACTATTTCCGGAGCAAGGAAGAGATCCTCAAGGAGATCCTGGCCTGCCGGACGCTGGAGATCCAGACCATGGCCCAAGGCAGCCTCCCCAAGGACCTGGAAGAATGTTTCTACCAGATCGGCAAGAGCCACTTGGAGCACATGGAGAAACCCGAGAACCTGGAATTGATGAAGATACTGCTTTCCGAGACCATGAAGAACCCCGGGATGAAGAAATATTACATGTCCTTCGTGGTGGAGAACATCACGCGCGGGGCCCGAGAGATCCTGGCGCCCTTCGCCAAGGGCCGCAAGAAGGACGCCGAGCTAAAAGTCCTCTTCTTTCAATTCATGGCGACCCTCATCCACTACAACTGGAACAACAAGATGGTGGGCAGCCTGTCGGAGCTTTTGGGCGACGACGAGACTTTTGTCCGTCGCTTGGCTAAGACCTACGCGGGCGCGGTACTGAACGACTGATCATTCAAAGCGGCATTGGAAAGGACGGCGGCTTATGAAGCGTTGGAGCTTGGCAGCTTTATTATTCATCCTCGCGGGGTCGGGCTTCGCCCAATCTTCGCTCTCACTTTCCGATTACTTAGGACAGGTCCAAACCAAGGGGCCCGGGTTCCAAGCCGCCCAAGCCGCTGTGGAGGGTTACGAGAAACAATCCCACCAACAGGACCTCATCTATTCGCCTCAACTGATCGCCAGCTACAACCATTTGGACGATCAATCCCAACAGGTCTTCGCCATCTTGGGAACCCATAATCAAACCGACAGCGCCGGCGTTTCCCTGACGGACAAATTCCCTTTCGGACCTTCCTTGAGCTTGGGTTATTCCTTCGACAACACGAATTATTCGGGCCTGTCCTTAGCTTCCTCGATACCGGGAGCCTCTTTTCAGTCGAGTTATTATCAGGTTTCCCCCGTCATCTCGCTATCGGTGCCGCTGTTCAAGGACTTCGGCGGGAGCCAGACTGCGGCGGGGGTCAAGATGGTGCAATACCAATTGGAATCGGCGGCCAAGAACTCGGCCTTTCAAAGAGAACAAGCCCTGTTCAACGCTAAGGTGGCCTATTGGAAATTAGCCTTGGCCCGTGAATCGGTGCTCATCCGCCAAGACAGTTTGGATCGAAGTCAGAAGATCTGGGAATGGACCAAGCGCCGCGTGGCGAGAAACTTGGCCGACCCGCCCGACGCCCTTCAAGCCGAAGCCTCGGTGCGGTTGGCGGAGTTGGAATTGCAGACGGCCCAAGAGAACGAGAAATCCGCCAGGTTATCCTTCAACCGGTTCCGCAACACTATGGGCGAAACGGTTCCCGAACAATTGGAGACCCTGGGGGATTCCCTGTCCCACTCGGCGATGAATATCCCGGAAAGTTTTCCGGACCGGTTGGACTTAAAGGCCGTTCAGGACATGGCCAACCAACAGAAAGCCACCTATGACCAGGCTTACCAAAACATCTATCCGGACATCACGGCCAGCGCTTCTTGGCGCGGCAATGGGTTGGGTCCAACTTATCCCTATGCCAACGAAGTGGCCTTCGGGACCGACCATCCCACCTGGACGCTAGGCGCCCAGTTCAACCTGTCCCTGGACGTCTTCACGGCCCAACGCACGGCTGATGGGTACAAGAAAAACTATGAAAGCGCCGTCCTGTCCATGAAGGACAAGCAGGTCGAGGTGGACCAGGAATGGAAAGACCTACAGAACCATTTGGTCGACGTGGAAAAGCGCCTGGCTATGTCCACCCAGATCGAGGACATTCAGAGGAACAAGGCGGAGCAGGAAAGGAAGCGGCTGGAGTTCGGCCGCACCACCGAGTTCCAATTGCTGTCCTTCGAGAACGATTACAACACGGCCCGCTTGACCCGCTTGGGCATCGTGGTGGAAAAGCTCACTCTCTTGGCCGAAGGTCAATGGTGGCTTTCCGATGAAAAAGGAGCCGCCCAGTGAACCTTCCCAAACTCGCCATTGAACGGCCTGTTTTTTTTAGTTGTATCGTCATTCTTCTGATGGTGCTCGGCTATATGGGCTACCGCGCCATGGGTGTGGACCTTTTCCCCGATGTCAGCTTTCCTTTCGTCGCGGTGACCACCCCCTATAAAGGCGCGGCACCGGAAGAGATCGAGAACCAGATCTCCAAGCCGATCGAAGAACAACTTTCCACCCTTCAAGGCGTGAAGAAGGTCTATTCGGTCAATCAGGAAGGCTTCTCCGTTATCACGGTGCAGTTCACCCTGGAAACGGACAGCAAGGACGCTGAACAGCGGGTGCGGGACAAGATGTCTTTCGTCCGCCCCAAATTGCCCAAGGATATCGACGAGCCGGTCATCCAAAGGCTTGACCCCTCGGACCAGCCCATCATGATCCTCTCCCTTCAATCGGGGCTTAGTACCTCCGAGGTCTATGACCTGGCGGACCAAGTCATTAAGCCTCAACTTTCCCAAGCTACGGGGGTCGGAGCAGTTGATATTTTGGGGGGCGCGAAGCGGGAGATCCGGGTCGAGTTGGACCGCTCCAAGCTGAACGCCTACCGCATCAGCGCCACCTCGGTGGCCAACAACATCGGCTTGAACGGTATGAATGTGCCGGTCGGGAAGTTCCAGACCAACGGCCACAACACCCTTTTCCGGTCGGTGGGCGAATACAACGACCTGGACCGTCTTCGGCACACCATCGTCAACTTCCTCGGGTCGGATGTGCCCATCACGGTGGACAAGGTGGGCAAGGTCATCGATACGACCGTGGATCCCGAGAACTATAGTTTCCTCAATGGTAAGCCTGCCCTCTTCCTCTTGGTACACAAGCAGTCCAAGGCCAACACAGTGGCGGTCACCGACAGCCTCTTCAAGGCCGTGGACCGCCTCAATGTCCTCTTGAAAACTCAACCGGGCGCGGCCCAATTGGGCCTGGTACGCGAGGATGGCCGTATCGTGCGGATGAACGTGGAAGACGTCCAGCACACCATCGAGCTGGGCATCCTGCTGACCGTCTTGGTGGTGTTCTTCTTCCTGGGCAGTTTCCGATCCACCTTGATCACCATTACGTCCCTGCCGGTGTCCCTGCTGGGTGCCTTCATCTTGATGAATGGGATGGGGTTTACCTTGAACCTTATGACCCTCTTGGCCCTGTCCTTGGCGGTGGGGCTCCTCATCGACGACGCCATCGTGGTGCGGGAAAACATCTGGCGCCATCTGGAAGACGGGGAAGAGCCCAAGTCCGCGGCCTTGACCGGAACATTGGAAGTGGCAATGGCGGTAGTGGCTACGACCTCGGTCATCATCTCGGTTTTTTTGCCCATCGCTTTTCTCAAAGGGACTGTGGGCCAGTTCTTCAGACAGTTTGGCATGACGGTTTGCTTCGCCATGGCCATCTCCCTTTTCGAAGCCATGGTCATGGGTCCTATGCTTTCGGCCTATTGGGCCAAGCGCCGGGGGAGCAAGCATAGTCGTCCTAGCGGTATCTTGAAGTGGTTCGACCAATTCCAAACATACCTGGAAAGGGGCTATGGTGTTTTGATCGGCTGGAGTATCAAGCACCGGCTCCTGGTCGTCCTGGGGTCCTTCCTCATTTTCTTCGCCAGCTTCGGGCTCATGAAGTTCATCAAGTTCACCTTCCTGCCCGGGGGGGACAATGGCGAGTTCCGCGTCACCTTGAAGCTGCCGCCCAGCTCGTCGCTGGAAACCACCCGGGACGCGTCCCATAAAGTGATCGACATCATCAAAGCCCACAAGGAGATCCTCTTGACCTCCGAGATCATCGGCGACACCCAAGGCAACGACAATACCAGCACCATTTACGCCAAGTTGACCCCTTGGCAAACCCGGAAGTTGTCCACGTCCGACCTGAAGGCCATCGTCCGGCAGGAGTTGGAACCTTATCGCAAGGAGATGCAGCCCCAGGTGGCGGATTACGACCTGGTCAACAACGCGTCACCTTACAACTTGGTGCTGACTGGGGACGACTACAAGACCCTCGAACCTTTGGCCAACCAGCTGATGGAAA